>NZ_JBMKHT010000014.1:0-95901 GCF_049238165.1 Enterobacter cloacae complex sp. IR5422
CGGGTCTGGCGGCGTTTACTGGAAAACTCACTGTCGGCAAAAGTCAGTTGCTGGCTCATCCGGTTACTCATTCTGGGTTCAGGTTACAACACGATGATCTCACATCTCGGACTTATTCGCACCTTCCCTAAAACATCGTTTCTGATCAAAAAGCTTTTTTATTCCATTGGTTAATGAGGAAATTATGCGCCTACTTCACACCATGCTGCGCGTTGGCGACCTGCAACGTTCAATCGATTTCTACACTAACGTCCTGGGCATGAAGCTGCTGCGCACCAGCGAAAACCCGGAATACAAATACTCGCTGGCGTTCGTGGGTTACGGCCCGGAAACGGATGAAGCGGTGATCGAGCTGACCTACAACTGGGGCGTTGACAGCTATGAGCTGGGCACGGCCTACGGCCATATCGCGCTGGAAGTGGACAACGCAGCCGACGCGTGCGAACGCATTCGCAAAAATGGCGGTAACGTTACGCGCGAAGCGGGCCCGGTAAAAGGCGGCACCACCGTGATTGCGTTTGTGGAAGATCCGGACGGTTACAAAATCGAGCTGATTGAAGCCAAAGACGCCGGTCGCGGTCTGGGCAACTGATCCCTCAGGGCGCAACGTGCGCCCGTAGTTTTACTGCATCACCCCGCAAAATTTGCCATAATGCGCTCTGCTTTTTCCCCATGTAAGAGACCCTGATGTCCGATAACGCTCAATTTAGCGGTCTGTGCGACCGTTTTCGTGGTTTTTATCCCGTTGTCATTGATGTAGAAACAGCCGGATTTAACGCTAAAACCGATGCGCTGCTCGAAATTGCCGCCATCACGCTGAAGATGGATGAACAGGGCTGGCTTACACCGGACACCACGCTGCATTTCCACGTTGAACCTTTCGAAGGGGCAAACTTACAGCCGGAAGCGCTGGCGTTTAACGGTATCGATCCGCATAACCCGCTGCGCGGTGCCGTCAGTGAATATGATGCGCTGCACGCCATTTTTAAAATGGTGCGCAAAGGCATGAAGGAGAGCAACTGCAGCCGCGCCATTATGGTGGCTCATAACGCCACCTTCGATCACAGCTTTACCATGGCCGCCGCCGATCGGGCCGCGCTCAAGCGCAACCCCTTCCACCCGTTTGTGACCTTCGATACCGCCGCGCTGAGCGGCCTGGCGCTGGGACAAACGGTGTTATCAAAGGCCTGTATTACGGCTGGCATTCCGTTCGATGGCACGCAGGCGCACTCCGCGCTGTATGACACGGAGCGTACCGCAGAGCTGTTCTGTGAGATCGTCAACCGCTGGAAGCGTCTGGGCGGCTGGCCGCTGCCGATGGATGATGAGGCCGAGCGCCAATCGTAGGTCGGGTAAGCGCAGCGCCACCCGACAAAAAAAAAGCGACCACATAGCAGGTCGCTTTTTTATTTCCGCAGAAAGTTACTCTGCGTCCGGCTCTTCCGTTTTGTACTTCGCCGCCGTCTCTTTGATCAGCTGCTGCAGTTCGCCGCGCTGATACATCTCAATCAGGATATCGCAGCCGCCCACCAGCTCGCCGTCCACCCACAGCTGCGGGAAGGTCGGCCAGTTAGCGTATTTTGGCAGCTCAGCGCGGATGTCCGGGTTCTGCAGGATATCAACGTAAGCAAAACGCTCACCACAGGCAGACAGCGCCTGAACCGCTTGCGCGGAGAAGCCGCAGCTTGGCAGCTTTGGAGAACCTTTCATATACAGCAGAATCGGGTTTTCAGCGATCTGGCGCTGGATTTTTTCAATAGTGGTGCTCATGTCTTGCTTCCTTTAACTTCTGTTACGGCATTCGTCTGACATTGTAGCGGTTCAGACTGGCATCGGAAAATAACATTTTTGTCACGTATAGACATTCTACTCCGAGTGATGAAAAGTTGCATTGCAAATGGTGTTTACCCCTGCGTCAGTCAGGGTTTTGCTTAGGGAATGGGCAAATGTACGACAGAACGATGAATTTTTTTGCACTTGCTAACGAAACAGGATCGTAGATTGAAAAATGGTATTAACTTTCTGGCTTTTTATGGATTAGAATCGACGGGCTTTGTAAATCACACGCGGGTATTATTGATGACCTGCATTTATCAGGGGACTGCCCAGTGGCGCGGATAAATAAAATCTCGATCACGCTCTGTGCTTTACTGTTTACTTCACTCACCTTCACGCCAGTGGCAAACGCCTCTCAGCAGGCGCGGCATTCTGCTGTACAAAAAAACCATCTGGTGAAAGCCACAGAACGTAAGAAAAAAACCACCGCTAAGAACGACAAGAAAAAGACAACCACACAGACTAAAAAAACCGCTTCAAGCAAGACGAAAACCACCTCTTCCCGCACTGCCTACACCGCCAAAAGTAAAGCTTCGCAAACCGCCGCTAACCTCGTGACTGAAAAATGCATCGCGCGTAAAGGCCATAAGGCGAAATGCACCAAGGTCACCAAAATAGCGGAAGTGCATAAAGTGCGCGTCCAGAAAGCGCAAAAAACCGCAATGAACAAGCTGATGGGGCAGATTGGCAAACCGTATCACTGGGGCGGGACTTCGCCACGTACCGGTTTTGACTGCAGCGGCCTCGTCTATTACGCCTATAAAGATCTGGTCAAGTTCCGCATTCCTCGCACCGCCAACGAGATGTACCACCTGCGCGATGCTTCCCCGGTCAACCGAGGAGAGCTGGAGAACGGCGATCTGGTCTTCTTCCGCACGCAGGGTCGCGGGACGGCTGACCACGTTGGCGTCTATGTCGGCAACGGAAAATTCATCCAGTCACCGCGTAGCGGCCAGGATATTCAGATCACCTCGCTCAGTGAAGACTACTGGGTGCGCCATTACGTCGGCGCGCGTCGCGTGATGACGCCGAAAACCATTCGCTAACCCCTACCCTGCCACACCCGTGGCAGGGTAAGTTCCTCTTTTGCATACCCTTTCAATTTGCTATCCTGTCCCTGTTGTCTGTGTGGTTATTGGCAACACAAAATACAATAAGGAGAGAAGCAATGTCGTTCGAATTACCTGCACTACCGTATGCAAAAGACGCCCTGGCCCCGCACATTTCTGCGGAAACCCTGGAATATCACTACGGCAAACATCACCAGACGTACGTCACCAACCTGAATAACCTGATCAAGGGCACCGATTTTGAAGGCAAAACGCTGGAAGAGATCGTGCGCAGTTCTGAGGGTGGCGTATTCAACAACGCCGCTCAGGTGTGGAACCACACCTTCTACTGGCACTGCCTGGCGCCAAACGCCGGTGGCGAACCTGTCGGTGAACTGGCTACCGCCATCAACGCCGCCTTTGGCAGCTTCGCGGAATTCAAAGCGAAGTTCACCGATGCCGCCATCAAGAACTTCGGTTCAGGCTGGACGTGGCTGGTCAAAGAGGCGGATGGCAAACTGGCTATCGTGTCTACCTCTAACGCAGGCACCCCGCTGACCACCAGCGCGAAGCCGCTGATGACCGTGGACGTATGGGAACACGCTTACTACATCGATTACCGCAACGCGCGCCCTAACTACCTGGAGCACTTCTGGGCACTGGTTAACTGGGACTTTGTGGCGAAGAACTTCGCCGCGTAAGAGACACGCAGAAGGGTTCGCCCTTCTGCGTTTTTGGTTTATTCCGCAGCGCAGGCTGCTTCTGGCTGTTTACGACCCGACATCATCACCAGCAGCAGACCGAGCGCGGCAATAATCGCCCCCATCACCGGCACAAAACTGTACCCCAGCCCACCGGAAATCACGGCCCCACCGGCCGCCGCACCGAGCGCATTGCCCAGGTTAAAGGCGCCAATATTGACCGAGGATGAGAGGCCCGGCGCTTCATGCGCGACACGCATCACGCGCATCTGCAGCGGTGGCACCACCGCGAACGTTGCAGCCCCCCAGACGACCATTGCGATCGCGGCACCAAACTCGTTGCGCGCCAGCCACGGAATGGCGATCATGATAACAATCAGCAGGGTTAAGAAGCCCTTCAGCGTTCCGCTCACGGAACGGTCGGCAAATTTCCCGCCGAGATAGTTGCCAATCGAGAAGCCCACGCCAATCAGCACCAGCATCGCGGTAACGAAGAGAGGCGTTGCGTGGGTGATGTCATGCAGGACCGGTGAAATGTAGGTATACAGGGTAAACATCGCCCCTGCCCCGAGCACGGTGGTCAGCAGCGCGGAGAGCACCTGCGGGCGCATCAGCACCGCCAGCTCCTTACGCACTTCCGGACGTTCTCCGGCGCTGCCCTTTGGCAGGGAGAAGAACAAGGCCACCATCGCGACCACGCCCAGTCCGGCCGTCGCCAGGAAGGACATCCGCCAGCCAATGACCTCGCCCAGCCAGGTTGCCGCAGGAACGCCGCCGATGTTAGCGATGGTCAGACCCATAAACATGGTGGCTACGGCGCTGGCCTGCTTGTGTTTCGGCACCACGCTTGCCGCCACAACCGACCCCAGCCCAAAGAACGCGCCGTGGTTAAGGCTGGTCAGAATACGCGAAAGCATCAACGTGGTGTAGTCCGGCGAAATGGCCGAAAGCACGTTGCCGAGGGTGAAAATCGCCATCAGGAAAATCAGCGCATTGCGGCGCGCGCGGTGTGAAAGAAGAAGCGTCATCAGCGGCGCCCCCACCATCACGCCAATGGCGTAGGCGCTGATTAACATGCCGGCCGCAGGGATCGAGACGTCCACGCCGCGGGCGATAACGGGCAGTAACCCCATCGGGGAAAATTCAGTGGTGCCAATCCCAAAAGCGCCAATCGCCAGGGCCAGCAGGGGAAAATTGATTTTCATGTGTCAACTCCGGATGCCGTGTCATGTGGTGACACAGAACAAAGAAGCGGAAAGCATGACATCAATCACAAAAAATGAGAAGTTAACAAAATGGCAAAAGATTTTTGCCTTAGGAGTAACAATCGAGGTGAGCGGGAGGGAGAAGGCTCTCCCTCCGCGTAAATCAGTGCAGCGCGGCCGTCAGACCCGCCGCGACAATCAGAGCCAGCACAACCACGGTGGTGAACAGCGAAAACTTCAGATCGGAACTCATCAATTTTTCTCCTTTTAATCCCCCCACGAAAAGTGAGCCTGCTCATTTTTGCATAATTTACGTCAAAAATCTTCCTGGATTTAGGCTGATAAACACTTTACCTCTTCCCCTTTTCATCAAGATAGGACAAAATTCCACGCTAAATTTATTAGCGTACCGGCCATTGACCCCCTCCTGACGTCCCGTGTCGTTTTCCCGGCGTGCCGCAATTCAAGATTGCGTGATAAGGGTGAGAGAAGGCAAACGTTTACCTTCAAGTTTTTCAGGAGCTTAGGATATGGTCTGGAGTGACATTTAATGGCAACAATTAAAGACGTAGCAAAACGCGCAAACGTTTCCACTACAACCGTATCACATGTAATTAACAAAACCCGTTTCGTGGCGGAAGAGACGCGCAACGCCGTCTGGGCAGCGATCAAGGAGCTGCACTATTCGCCAAGTGCGGTTGCGCGCAGCCTCAAGGTTAATCACACCAAATCCATTGGATTGCTGGCCACCAGCAGTGAAGCGGCCTATTTTGCCGAGATCATAGAAGCGGTAGAGAAGAACTGCTTCCAGAAAGGCTATACCCTGATTCTGGGCAACGCGTGGAACAGCATAGAAAAACAGCGCGCCTACCTGTCGATGATGGCGCAAAAGCGCGTCGATGGCCTGCTGGTGATGTGTTCCGAGTACCCGGAATCCGTGCTGTCGATGCTGGAAGAGTATCGCCATATCCCCATGGTGGTCATGGACTGGGGTGAAGCGCGCGCGGACTTCACCGACTCCGTTATCGACAACGCCTTCGAAGGCGGTTACATGGCGGGTCGTTACCTGATCGAACGCGGTCACCGCGAGATTGGCGTGATCCCCGGTCCGCTGGAGCGTAACACCGGCGCGGGCCGTCTGGCCGGTTTTATGAAAGCGATGGAAGAAGCGCTGATCACCGTGCCGGAAAACTGGATCGTACAGGGCGACTTTGAGCCGGAATCAGGCTACCGCGCGATGCAGCAGATCGTTTCCCAGCAGCACCGCCCGACCGCCGTTTTCTGCGGGGGTGACATCATGGCCATGGGCGCGCTCTGCGCCGCCGATGAGCTGGGTCTGCGCGTACCGCAGGATATTTCCGTGATCGGGTATGACAACGTGCGCAACGCGCGCTTCTTCACCCCGGCGCTGACAACCATTCACCAGCCAAAAGATTCGCTGGGCGAAACGGCCTTCAATATGCTGCTGGACAGGATCGTCAACAAGCGCGAAGAGTCGCAGTCCATTGAAGTTCACCCGCGCCTGATTGAACGCCGTTCCGTTGCGGACGGTCCGTTCCGCGACTACCGTCGTTAATCCCTTTACGGGGCCAGCTACGCTGGCTCCCGTAACCATTCCCGGTTTAGGGTTTCGCTGTCTCCCAGATAATCCAGCAGCCAGGCCATGGCGGGCGAGACATCATTTTGTTGCCAGGTCAGGCAGCAGGCCGCGTCCGGGAACGGGTTCTCCAGCGTCAGTTCAACCCATTCTCCGGTATCGATGCGCGGACGCGCAAAATGAGCGGGCACCATCGCAACGCACAGCCCGGCGCTGAGGCACGTCGCCGATGATTCCCAGTCAGGAGCCACCACCCGCCGCTGGTTGTCCAGAAGCCAGGTGATACGCTTGGGCAATGAACGGGACGTATCCTCCAGCACCAGCGACGGCCAGTTGCGCAGCGTATCGTCGCTCAGCGGACCTTCCATCGCTGCCAGAGGATGATCGCTGGCCACCACGCATTTCCAGCTCAGCATACCCATGTCGCGAAAGGCGTAACGTCCCCCGACCGGGATCGCCTGCGTCGCGCCAATCGCCATCTCCGCCCTGCCGTCCGCCAGCGCATCCCAGACGCCGTTGAACACCTCCTGCGAGACCCGTAGCTCGACGTCAGAGAAATGACGATAGAAATCCACGATCATTTGTCGGGTGCGTTCCGGCTTCACGATGTTATCTACCGCGATGGCGAGATGCCCCCGCCAGCCGTTGGCGATCTGCTGACACTGTTCGCGGGTGATCTGCATTTTTTTGATAACAGAACGCCCTTCTTTCAAAAACCATGCTCCGGCGGGCGTTAATTCCACGTCGCGATGCCGCCGTTCAAACAGCGGAACCGCCAGCCACTCCTCAAGCTGACGCACCGTGTAGCTGATGGCCGAAGGGACGCGGTGCAACTCCTGCGCTGCACCGCTAAAGCTGCCGTTACGCGCAACAGCATCGACCACTTCAAGAGAATAATCTGACCACATTTTCTGCCTGCAAAAAATTTGAATGCACCCGCCAAATATTAGCGTTTCACAAGCCGCTTTGCACTCCCTACACTCTGCGCCAACGTACACCTGCCTCCTCAGGAGAATAAAAGAATGCAACCCAGGAAAGGATTTTTAGTCTGGCTCGGCGGCTTAAGCGTGCTGGGCTTTTTGGCCACCGACATGTACCTGCCCGCGTTTGCCGCGATGCAGGAAGACCTGCAAACCCCTGCCGCGGCCATCAGCGCCAGCCTGAGCCTGTTCCTTGCCGGTTTTGCTTTCGCGCAGCTGCTCTGGGGACCGCTCTCGGATCGCTTCGGCCGTAAACCGGTGCTGCTGCTGGGTCTGGCCATTTTTGCCGTGGGCTGCCTGGGGATGCTGTGGGTGCGCGATGCTACCTTGCTGCTGGTGCTGCGCTTCGTTCAGGCCGTGGGCGTCTGTGCTGCGGCGGTGACCTGGCAGGCGCTGGTGACCGACTACTACCCGGCTAACCGCACAAACCGTATTTTCGCCACCATTATGCCGCTGGTGGGCCTCTCCCCTGCCCTGGCTCCGCTGCTGGGCAGCTGGATCCTCGCGCACTTTGACTGGCAGGCCATTTTTGCCACGCTGTTTGCCATCACGCTGGTGCTGATGCTGCCGGCGTTTGCCCTTAAACCCGCGCATAAAAAAGAGGCGCATGCCGACGCGAAGCCGATTACCTTCACCTCCCTGCTGAGCGCCAAGGCGTATCGCGGGAATGTCCTGATTTATGCCGCCTGTTCGGCCAGCTTCTTCGCGTGGCTCACCGGCTCGCCGTTTATTCTGCACGATATGGGCTACAGCCCGGCGGCCATCGGTCTGAGCTATGTTCCGCAGACCATCGCGTTCCTGGTGGGCGGGTACGGCTGCCGCGCGGCGCTGCAAAAATGGGAAGGTCAGCAGATGCTGCCATGGCTGCTGGTGCTCTATGCGCTGAGCGTCATCGGTACCTGGGCCGTCGGGTTTATTCCGGGCGCGGGCCTGGCTGAAATTTTGATTCCCTTCTGCGTGATGGCCGTGGCGAACGGGGCGATTTACCCGATCGTGGTGGCACAGGCGTTACGTCCGTTCCCGCAGGCGACAGGCCGCGCCGCCGCGCTGCAAAATACCCTGCAGCTGGGTCTGTGCTTCCTCGCAAGCCTGGTGGTCTCGGCGCTGATTGCGACGCCGCTGTTGACCACCACCAGCGTGATGCTGGTCACCGTTGCGCTGGCGGTATTGGGTTACCGCATGCAGGCGTCCGCGCAGCGTGAGCAGGATAGCGGTGCGCAGGTGGAAACCTCGCATGCCTGATTGCGCCAGAAATCATGTTACATTTCAGTGATTAGGTTGCTAACAATTTTCTATTGAATCACCAAATTTTGAGGCCTATACTAAATTTGGTTCGATTAAATACGATAAATATTAAGTGTTAACGGGAGCCGGAGTGCTCCCGTTTTACCATGGAAGGCATTTCGGCAAGGGTTATCTCCCTTCCTCTGTTCTACGTCGGATACTAGCCTCGCGGTATTTACCGTGAGATTTCTCACAAACCAAAAAAAGCGTCTACGCTGTTTGAAGGTTCTGATCACATCAGGGTGATGGAGAAGCTATGAGTTCATCGTGTATAGAAGAAGTCAGCGTTCCGGACGACAACTGGTCCCGGATCGTCAGTGAACTGTTAGGTCGAGCAGGCATCACTATCAACGGATCTTCGCCATCCGATCCCCAGATTAAGCATCCCGACTTTTTTAAACGCGTGTTGCGGGAAGGATCGTTAGGCCTGGGAGAAAGTTATATGGACGGCTGGTGGGAGTGCGAACGTCTGGATATCTTTTTTGCCAGCGTGTTGCGCGCCGGTCTGGAAAATCAACTCCCCCGCAATCTGAAAGACACCCTGCGTGTCGCCTCTGCCCGACTGTTTAACTTGCAAAGTAAAAAACGCGCCTGGATCGTCGGCAAAGAACATTACGATCTCGGCAACGACCTGTTCAGCCGCATGCTGGACCCTTTCATGCAATATTCCTGCGCCTACTGGAAAGACGCGTCGACGCTTGAGGAAGCACAGCAGGCCAAGCTGCGCCTGATCAGCGAGAAGCTGCAGCTACAGCCCGGCATGCGCGTGCTGGATATCGGCTGCGGCTGGGGCGGGCTGGCGTATTTTATGGCGAAGCACTACGGCGTCAGCGTGGTCGGCGTGACGATCTCAGCGGAACAGCAAAAAATGGCGCGGGAGCGCTGTCAGGGTCTTGACGTGGATATCCGGCTGCAGGACTACCGTGACCTGAACGAGCAGTTCGACCGGATCGTTTCCGTCGGCATGTTCGAGCACGTGGGGCCAAAAAACTACGACACCTACTTTGAGGTGGTGGATCGTAATTTGAAACCGGACGGCCTCTTCCTGCTGCACACCATCGGCTCTAAGCGGACCGACAACAACGTTGACCCGTGGATCAATAAATACATCTTTCCGAATGGTTGTTTACCGTCCGTTCGCCAGATTGCCAACGCCAGTGAATCCCATTTCGTGATGGAAGACTGGCATAACTTTGGCGCGGACTACGACACCACCTTAATGGCATGGCATGAACGTTTCCAGAAAGCCTGGCCCGAGATTGCGGACAACTATTCAGAACGATTTAAACGGATGTTTAGCTATTATCTGAATGCCTGCGCGGGGGCGTTTCGCGCACGGGATATTCAGCTCTGGCAGGTGGTATTCAGCCGGGGGATTGAACACGGGCTACGTGTCGCACGCTAAAAAAAATAACCCCGGATAGCCGGGGTTATTTTTTATTCTTCTTCTGCGGTCTTTATTATTGCGGCTTCTTTTGCTGCCAGCACGCGCTCCACCGTATCAACCACGGCCTGGGTTTGCGGATCGATTTCGATATTCACGCGATGCCCCAGTTTTTTCGCGCCCAGCGTGGTGCGCTGCAGCGTTTCAGGAATTAAATGCACGCAAAAACGCGTTGGCGTCACTTCTCCCACCGTCAGGCTAATCCCGTCAATGCCAATAAATCCTTTATAGAGGATGTATTTCATTAATGACGGGTCCTGCATTTTAAACCAGATTTGACGGTTATTTTCCGAGGTCACGATTTTCGCCACTTCGGCAGTGGTCATGATGTGCCCGGACATCAAATGGCCGCCAATCTCATCGCTGAACTTCGCCGCGCGCTCAACGTTGACGGTATCGCCTACCACCAGCTCGCCCAGGTTAGTGATCCGCAGCGTCTCTTTCATTAAATCAAAGCTAATCTGGTTGCCGTTAATTTCGGTCACGGTCAGGCAGCAGCCGTTATGGGCAATCGAGGCACCGGTTTCGATGCCCTCAAGCATATATTCCGGCAGCTCAACAACATGAGTACGGAAATTAGGTTTTTCATCAATGGACACCACTTTGGCAGTGCCCTGCACAATACCAGTAAACATGCTTACAACTCCTGTTTTTTCCGAACGGTGATGACACCGTTTAATCCCTCCACAATAACAGTTGGAAAAACAGGTTGCCAGCGGAGCGCATTTTCTGGCGATTTTTTCACTAGATAAATAGCTAAAGCCCGCTACAATAGCTGGCACCCCCCTGCATTTTCTTCTTGCTGCCCGTTTCGGCGGCTTTTTTAGTCTCTCAAATAACTACAAAATAAAGGTGTTCACGTGCAGAAGTACATGAATGAAGCGCGCCAGTTATTGGCACTGGCTATACCCGTGATCGTCGCGCAGGTGGCCCAGACCGCAATGGGATTTGTGGATACGGTAATGGCAGGTGGCTACAGCGCCACCGACATGGCGGCCGTTGCTATCGGCACGTCAATCTGGCTTCCGGCCATCCTGTTCGGCCACGGTCTGCTGCTCGCGCTCACGCCTGTTATCGCTCAGCTCAATGGCTCGGGGCGCCGCGAGCGCATTGCCCATCAGGTCCGCCAGGGTTTCTGGCTGGCCGGGTTTGTCTCTGTGCTGATCATGGTCGTGCTCTGGAACGCGGGCCATATCATTCGCGCTATGCATAACATTGACCCGGCCCTGGCGGACAAAGCCGTGGGCTATCTGCGCGCCCTGCTCTGGGGGGCGCCTGGATATCTCTTCTTCCAGGTGGCGCGTAACCAGTGTGAAGGTCTGGCGAAAACCAAGCCCGGCATGGTGATGGGCTTTATCGGGTTGCTGGTCAACATTCCCGTTAACTATGTTTTTATTTACGGTCATTTCGGGATGCCGGAGCTGGGCGGCGTCGGCTGCGGCGTGGCGACGGCCGCCGTTTACTGGGTCATGTTCTTCTCAATGCTTACCTTCGTGAAGCGCGCCCGCTCCATGCGTGATATTCGTAACGAGAACAGATTCAGCACGCCGGACTGGAACATCATGACGCGCCTGGTGCAGTTAGGGTTGCCGATTGCCCTTGCGCTGTTCTTTGAGGTGACCCTGTTTGCCGTGGTCGCCCTGCTGGTCTCCCCGCTGGGCATTGTGAACGTCGCCGGGCATCAGATTGCGCTCAACTTCAGCTCCCTGATGTTTGTCCTGCCGATGTCGCTGGCCGCAGCAGTGACGATTCGCGTGGGCTTCCGCCTGGGGCAAGGCTCGACGCTCGATGCGCAAACCGCCGCGCGCACCGGACTGGGCGTCGGCGTCTGCATGGCCATTTGCACGGCGCTTTATACCGTGGCGCTGCGCGAGCAGATTGCCCTGCTCTACAACGACAATCCGGAAGTCGTCGCGCTGGCCTCGCACCTGATGCTGCTGGCCGCGATTTACCAGATTTCGGACTCCATCCAGGTGATTGGCAGCGGGGTGCTGCGCGGCTATAAAGACACGCGTTCCATTTTCTTTATCACCTTCATCGCCTACTGGGTGCTGGGTCTGCCGTGTGGGTATATTCTTGCCCTGACCGACCTGGTGGTTGACCGCATGGGACCGGCGGGGTTCTGGATGGGCTTTATCATCGGCCTGACGTCGGCGGCAATTATGATGATGTTGCGCATGCGCTTCCTGCAGCGCCAGCCATCAACGATCATTTTGCAACGCGCTGCACGTTAAATACGCAGTAGCCGCCGCCCGGCGGCTACTTTCTCTTCACTTTGCGCGGTAATACAGCAATCGCGTGAAATCAGAGAGAAAATTGCATTTTCCCTCTTGCCACCTCGGTGCTGTGCCGCTAATATTCGTCCCCGTTGTCACCGACAACACGTTGCGTTCATAGCTCAGTTGGTTAGAGCACCACCTTGACATGGTGGGGGTCGTTGGTTCGAGTCCAATTGAACGCACCATTCTGCGTCCGTAGCTCAGTTGGTTAGAGCACCACCTTGACATGGTGGGGGTCGGTGGTTCGAGTCCACTCGGACGCACCATTTCAGTCCTGAAATGGTGCAAATTCTCCTCAGTTACCCTGAATTTTCTTAATCCCTTATTTTCATCATTATTCTCCTGCTACGCTTTTCCTATGGAAAAAAACACAGGAAACGTGTTGATGAAGAAGATCGCGATTATCGGCTCCGGCCCCACGGGAATTTACACCTTTTATCATCTGCTTAATAACAATACCCCACTCTCCGTTTCCGTCTTTGAACAGGCCGATGAAGCTGGCGTGGGCATGCCCTATAACGATGACGATAATTCCCGGCTGATGCTGGCGAACATTGCGAGCATTGAAATCCCGCCCATTTTTATGACCTACCTCAACTGGCTTAAGGAGCAAAGCGACGACCATCTGGCGCGCTTTAAAGTTGATAAAGCCAGCCTGCACGATCGGCAGTTCCTGCCCAGGCTCCTGTTGGGAGAGTATTTTCGCGACAGCTTTCGTTCAATCGTAAAAGAGGCGAAAAAGCTGGGGTTCCAGGTTGAGGTCCATGAATCTGCGAAGGTCACCGACATCAACCCTTCGACAACCGGCGTGACGATTTCGGTCAATGACCGCACATTAGCGGATAAATTCGACCTGGCGGTTATTGCCACCGGCCACGTCTGGCCAGAGGAGGATGAAGCCACGCGCACGTTCTTCCCAAGCCCGTGGTCCGGCCTGATGGACGCCCGCATTCCCCCTTGTCGCGTGGGCATTATGGGCACCTCGTTGAGCGGCCTGGACGCGGCTATGGCGGTGGTGATGCAGCACGGCGAGTTTCGTGACGGTAAATTCATCCTCGACAGCGGCAGCGAAGGGTTAAACATTACGCTGATGTCACGGACGGGCATTCTCCCGGAAGCCGATTTTTACTGCCCCATCCCTTATGAACCGCTGTCGGTATTGACCGAATTCGTAGTGGAAAGCGAGATAGCCAAAGGACCGGATGGCCTGCTTGACCGAGTCTTTGCCCTGATGGTGAAAGAGCTTGAACTCGCCGACCCGGCGTGGTGCGAGAAAATGTCTCTGCGTACGCTTAATGCGGACACCATTCGTGAGGCCTGGTTTGAGGATCGTAAGCGCCACGGGCCCTTTACCTGGGCGGAAGAGAATCTCAACGAGGTTGAACGCAATAAACGCGAGCGCCGTACCGTGGCATGGCGCTACACCGTGCTTCGGCTGCATGAGGTCGTTCAGGAGATCGTTCCCCATCTTAGCGAGCAGGACAGAAAACGCTTTAAGCAGGGCCTGGCTCGCGTGTTTATCGATAATTATGCTGCCATCCCGCCGCAGTCTATTCGCAGGCTGCTTGCGCTTCGCGAGGCCGGCATCATTAGCGTGGCGGCGCTCGGCGATGATTACACGCTTGATGCCGGCAGCGATCGGACAGTCATCACCACACAAGAGACCGTTTATCGTTTCGACGTCTTTATTGATGCGCGCGGGCAAAAGCCGCTTAAAACAAACGATCTGCCTTTCCCATCGCTGCGCGGACAGCTTGAGGAGACGGGCGATGAGATCCCCGACATCGGCGAGGATTACACGTTAAAAGCGCCAGATACGGTTCGTGGGCGCATCGCCTTCGGCGCAATACCGTGGCTGATGCACGATCGTCCCTTCGTTCAGGGGCTGGCAGAGTGTGCGGAGATTGCAGAAGCGATGGCGAAGGCGGCTGAAAAACCGGCCTCAGGTATACGGCGTCGGTTGCCGTACGTGGAGAACTGACAGGGCTTCCATGCCCTGCAACGCGAGATTATTCGAAGAACACTTCCGGGTTTTCAGACAGCGAGACGAAGCTTTTCGTCGCTTTATCCAGGGCGAGAATTTTGCCGCTTTCAATGTCGTATACCCAGCCGTGCAGGCGAAGCGAGTTATTACGCAGGCCCACCGCGACGGACGGGTGGGTCTTGATGTTGCTGAGCTGCGCAAAGACGTTTTCCTGCACCATCGCATTCACTTTATCGATCGGCTTATCCCAGCTTTTCTTCTCTACCACGGCTTTTGCCGCGTCGGAATAGCGCAGCCAGTGCGATACAGCAGGCATCGGCTCCAGGTTCGCGTTATCGGCAATCGCCTTCATCGCGCCGCAGTTGGAGTGGCCGCAGATCACGATGTCGGTCACGCCCAGCGCCACTACCGCGTACTCGATAGTTGCAGAGACGCCGCCTGGCTCCGGCCCGAACGGTGGAACAATGTTGCCAGCATTACGAATAACAAAGAGTTGTCCCGGCTCTTGCTGGGTGACCAGTTCAGGGACCAGACGGCTGTCGGAGCAGGAGATAAACAGCGCTTTGGGATTCTGGCTGGACGCTAAACTGCGAAAGAGCTCTTTACGTTGCGGGAAAATCTCTTTTTGAAAGCTGAGAAAACCTTCAATGATATGTTGCATAGCAATTTCTCTTTTATCTGTTTTCGTTTAGGCATGATCGAGATCACACTCGCAAAGTTTACCCACCGTGCTTCACTTGAGACAAGCAATATATTTCTGGCCCGACCGCTGCACGATGTCATCGGCGTTTGCCGGAATGTTCTGCCCTTCGAACGCGCCGTAAAGACGGGCGAACGATTTTCCCGACAGGCGCCGGGTAACGTCCTCAACCGTACGGGCAGGCAGCGGAAGCATATTCGGGTAGCTCCACATGAACGACACGGCCTCTTTCCCTGGGGTCACCTGCAAAATGTCTCCCGCCAGTAAAACGCCCTCACCCTCCTGCCAGTGCAGTACCGTTCCGCCCGCAAAATGCCCGCCGAGACGCAGCAGCGTAACCGACGGTACTATCTCCAGCGCATCGCCATCCCAGAAATGAATCGCCGGGCTGTCGCGCATCACCCACTCGCTATCGCTTACGTGCAGATAGACCGGCGCGTCGAAAGCCGCGGCCCACTCCTGCATCGTGGTGTAATAGTGCGGATGCGAAATCGCAATCGCGCGAAGGCCGCCGAGTGTGGCGATGAGCGTTTGGGTTGCAGGATCAAGGTTGGCGATGCAGTCCCAGAGAATGTTACCGTGGGGAGTACGCAGGAGCAGTGCCCGCTGGTTAATGGCAAAAGCGGGTACCGTCTTGATACTGAATAACTGCGGCTCCAGCTGCTGCCATTTGTTGGCGTGTGTCGCCGTTACCGTCGCGTAATCGATCCACGCCTGGCCGCTGGCCGGAACATACTGACGTTCATCCTCGCAAATGGCACATCTCTCCGGCGTTCCCTCATAAGAAGTACCGCAGGTTCTACAGAGTGTAATCATGAGCGCTCCTCAGTGATAAAGCACTGAGTATGGCAGGGATTATCCTTATGTGCTGCGAGGTACATTGCTGGCGTTTTTTACCCTATACTGTGCCAGTATCAAAAACCGAACAGAGCAGGTGCAACATGGAAATTGATCTCGATAACTTAGTTTTTAACGGCCTGGATGAAGCGGAAGAGCGTAACGCAGAACGTCTGGACGATGCGGATAAAAAAGCGCAGGCGATTATTGCCGACGACGACTGCGGCGACGCCTGCAAGATCTGATAAAAAAGCACCGGAAAACCGGTGCTTTTTTCATTGCGGGGAAGATTACAGCTCAGGCGTCTTTTTAAACCCCGTTAGCATCAGAACCAGGCTTTCTGATGAAGACGCCGGTTCGAACTGGTAATGATTCCCCTGGCGGTCACCGCCGATATACCAGGAGATTTCGGTTTTTCCTTCCGCCAGCGCCTTGCGCACGGCTTTGTCCACGTTCACCATCCGGTATTCACGAGAATGGTTCAGATAGAGCACTGCGTCGGAGCGATAGTTACAGGCCGGACGCGAGGCCCATCTTACGGTAGCAGGATCCCAGTCATTGCTGGCCGAATAGAAGAAGATCTGATCGGCACCGTTAGTTTCCACTTTCCCGCCATAAATCCGCACGCGGTATGTAAACTGCGAAGGATCCTGCCCGGCAGGCAGAGGGGGAATGTGGAACTTCACCAGCGACAGCGTTTCGCTGTTTTTCGTGCGTCCCCCGTTCTGCCAGTTATCCTGCACCAGTAAAACCTGCGGTTCGGGCTGGGAGAGGTCTGGCTCCAGGCTGCTGAGCCAGACGTTGGCCTTCGCTCTGGAATAACCATACGGGACGGTGGTGCCACAATCTAACCCGCGGTTCATGCACAGGTCAGTCATAAAGCGCGCGGCGTCTTCCGTCCAGCCGTTCATGAAATCTGCATGCGCCGTATACAGACTACCCCACCGCTCTTCTCGCTCATCGCCGTGCATGATGGGGTCCATGGAGAGCTGCACTTTGCTGGTATCAAGCGAGCTAATCGTCGGGAGTACGTAAGCAATGTTCATGTTCGCGGTGGGAATTTTCACCGGGAAGGTGGACGGGCACTGCCCCTTGACGTCGTAGGTGGCGTTAATCAGACCATGGGCAGGCTTCAGGTTCACTCCATCCCAGCAGTTAGGAAACTGAATGCCGATATTAAACTGCACGGCATCGTTCGCCTTGCGCAAGCCGCAGACCTCACCGGTTTTGGTGGTGTAACCCTTGCCGTTGGCACATAAAAAGGTGATATGTGGATTCGGCGCACTACCGTGATGGTCGCCCGCCAGCAGCGACAGCCCCGCCGGGAAAGGGTGTAGCGGCCAGGCGTCCACGTTCGATGCCTGATAATAGGTTTTTTGATACGCCGGTTTGACGACCGTGCCGTCAGGCAGGCGAAGCGAAGGTGCCCAGTAGGCAGAGCTGTCGGCTTTGTTATCGCAGGTGGTCTTTTCATCCCGGCGCAGGGATTCACGGCTGGAGTCAGCATCCGTTTGCACGTTGCCGAAGAAGTCGTGCAGCATGGCCTCGTTGGGCATGCCGTACATCATAATGGCGTCATCGCCAAGGGTATGGGAATAGCCGCAAACAACATGCGCCTGCGGTGCGGCGTGTGCCGCATGAATTGTGAAAAGTAGCGCAGGGACAGAAAGCGCGCGTGTTAACGTGGTCCGTTTCATCATTTTCTCCATGACTGAAAGGACACATTGGTAACAAAAGCGGGCTAATTAACCGAATGATTCAGAGCGTACTTTTCCGTCTTTTGAGGCTTTACAGACGTCACGCACACCTCATTCCAGTACGTTTCGCGCGTGCGGCGCAGTTCAGCGTGGCGTTTTGTCATGGAACCACTCCGGGTCAATGTTGGCAACGTCTACGCCATACAGGCTGGCGACAGGCAGTATCGACTCAAGAACACGTTGCGCGCTGTTCTCCGCATTCGCTGGTCGGGTCGCAAAAAACCGCCGTAACGTGCTGATCCATTTTTTCATCGTCTTACCCTCTCTCGCCGTATCTGCCTTCAGTTAAGCACCCCAATCCCGTGCAGGGGAAATACCAAAATCCACTGTCGATGTGCAGGATCTGCAAATAGCGCCCCGTCCTTTTCACGCTTCATTAACACCTTGTTCACTAATGCTTTTTTGCTCATAGCAAAGAACGATTTCTTATTTGGCGATAGCTTTCCCTTATGGGAGCGTAACGGGGTAAAACAAAAACAACGGGAACGGGATGGCGTATGACTATGGCAGCAAAAATGAAAGGGTTTAAAAAACGGACGCTGGTTCTGGGCGTAGTGGCAGCCTGGGGTCTGTTTTCAGCGCAGGCGCAGGCCGATCAGCTGGCGGATATCAAGGCAGCAGGGGTGGTAAAAGTCGCCACGTTTGATGCCAACCCGCCGTTTGGCTCGATTGATGCCAAAACGCATGAGATCGTGGGTTACGACGTGGACTTCGCCAAAGCGCTGGCAACATCGCTCGGCGTGAAGCTTGAACTGGTTGCCACCAATCCGGCCAACCGCATTCCGCTGCTGCAGTCCGGCAAAGCCGACCTGATCGTGGCGGATATTACTATCACCCCAGAACGCGCACAGGTCATTGATTTCTCGACGCCTTACTTCGTTACCGGCCAGCAGTTCCTCGTTCCGGCGAAATCTCCGGACAAGCTCGATGACTACAGCCGGGCGCGCATTGGCGCGGTCAAAGGCACGACGGGCGAGCAGGCGCTGCACCAGCGCTTCCCGCAGTCCCGCGTCCTCTCTTATGACGATATTCCGCTGGCGCTGACCGCGCTGCGCAACGGCAACGTACAGGCCATCACTCAGGACAGCACCATTCTGGCCGGTCTGCTGGCGCAGGCGCCGGATAAAGCCAACTTCAAAATCCTGCCCGACCTGCTGAGCAAAGAAGAGATTGGCGTCGGGGTGAAAAAAGGTGAAACGGCGCTGCTGAAAGCCGTCAACGATGAGCTGGTTAATCTCGAGAAGACTGGTCAGGCGGCTAAAATCTACGACGTCTGGTTTGGTCCTGGCACCCCTGCTCCACAGCCCCGCGCCTTTAAAATAGAAGCCAGATAATGATGCTCTCAGGTTTATTTTCCCACTCCGCGGCCGGTGCCGCGGATTTTTCACATCTGGAACAGGCCAGCGTCGAGTTTCGTCATGTGGACAAACGCTACGGTGACCATCAGGTTTTGAACGACATTAACCTCACTATTACGCCCGGTGAAGTGGTGGCCATCCTCGGCCCGTCGGGTTCTGGTAAATCCACCCTGATTCGTCTTATCAACCAGCTTGAACCCCTGAGCGGCGGGGAGATCCTGGTCGACAACAAGCCTACCGGAAAGCTCTCCGGTAGCGGGCTGCGCCAGCTGCGAAGCCGCGTGGGGTTTGTGTTTCAGCAGTTCAATCTTTATGCCCACCTCACCGCCAGCCAGAACATCACCCTGGCGCTTGAGCACGTCCACGGCTGGAAGCCGCTGCCCGCTCAGGCGCGCGCGCTGGCCCTGCTGGAGAAAGTCGGGATGCTGGAAAAAGCCCACCATTACCCGGCTGAGCTTTCCGGTGGACAGCAGCAGCGGGTGGCGATTGCCCGCGCCCTGGCCTCGTCACCGCAAATCATTCTCTTTGACGAGCCGACGTCGGCACTCGATCCCGAGATGATTGGTGAGGTGCTGTTTGTGATGAAAGCCCTCGCCCACAGCGGGATCACGATGATCGTGGTGACCCATGAGATGCAGTTTGCCCGGGAAATTGCCGACCGGATTGTCTTTATCGACGGCGGGCACATTCTGGAAACCGCGCCGCCGGCGCAGTTTTTCAGCCAGCCAGCGCATCCGCGCGCGCAGCGGTTCCTGCAAAAGGTGCTGGACCCGCTGCATCAGGAGCATCTGTAATGCCCGCGCTCGACTGGCAGGGAGTACTGACCGGACAGCCTCTGCAGTGGATACTTTCCGGATTTCTCACCACCCTGTGGGTGACGCTGGCGGGGATCGCGCTGGCCAGCCTGCTCGCACTGCTCTTTATGCTCCTGCGCCTGTCCGGTGGACGCGTCGGGAAAGCGATCGTCAGCGGCTGGGTATCGCTGTTTCGCAATACGCCGCTGCTGGTGCAGCTGCTGTTCTGGTATTTTGCCGCCTGGAACGGGCTGCCGCAGGCGTTTCGCGACGCGGTCAACGCCGATCACAGCTGGTCCATTCTGCCCGGCGACGTCTGGTGGTTTACGCCCGAATTTTTATGTTCTGCCTGGGGGCTGGGCGTTTTTACCTCGGCGTTTTTAATCGAAGAAGTGGAAGCCGGGTTGCGTTCTGTGCCAGCCGGGCAACGGGAGGCGGCGCTCGCCCAGGGATTCTCGGCATGGGGCGTGTTTCGCTACATCCTGCTGCCGCAGGGGCTGGCTAACGCCTGGCAGCCCGTTGTGGGCCAGTATCTCAACCTGATGAAGCTCTCCTCGCTCGCCAGCGGGATTGGCTTCGCCGAGCTCACCTACCAGGTCAGGCAGATCGAAAGCTTTAACGCACACGCGCTGGAGGCATTTACCCTCGGTACCGCACTCTATCTCCTGACCGGTCTGGTCATGGGAATGGTGCTGGTTCGCCTTGGGCCGCAGGCGAAACGTAAACGTCCGATCGTCGTCACCGCAGGGAGTGAAAAACATGATTGCCGGACTTAATGTCATCACCGATAACCTCGATTATCTGCTGTGGGGACGCGCGGCAGCCGGTGAACCGGGGGGCGTACTGCTTTCGTTAATGATGGCAGCAGGCGCTGCGGTTATTGCTCTGCCCGGAGGGATACTGCTCGCGTGCCTAGCCTGGCGCTTTACCGGGCTCGTGCGAAAAGTCCTCTTTTTATGGGCAGAGCTGATTCGCGGGATCCCGCTCATCTTCGTGATTTTCTGGATGTGGTATCTCCTGCCGCTCATCACCGGGGGCGATCTGCCGGGAGCGCTGACCGTCACGCTGGCGCTGGCCTGGTTTACGGCGGCCACCGTGATGCACTCAGTGCTGGCCGGGCTGAGCGCGCTGCCGACCGGGCAGTACGAAGCCGCGCTGTCACAGGGATTCAGCACGCAGCAAACCCTGTGGCGCGTGCTGCTGCCGCAGGCGCTGGGGAATATTTTGCCGTCTCTGGTGGGGATTTTTATCAGCCTGCTGAAGGATACATCGCTGGCGTTTATCGTGAACGTCCCGGAGCTGACCACGGTGGCGGGACAGGTCAACAACCGGGTGCAAATCTACCCGGCGGCCATTTTTATCTTTACGGGCGTGGTCTACTACCTGCTCTGCTGCTCGCTTGAGCAGCTTGCGAAGCGCTGGCGCCTTACCCGGCCAGCGCTTTAACCACCGTTTCCATCGCTTCGGTTGTCAATGCACTGCGTTTCACGCGCTGGTTCGCCAGCGCGGTACGCAGAACACCGGCAATGACAATATGCTTTGGCTCCTGCCCTAAATCACGCATCTCAAGCACCACCTTTCCGACCACCCGGCACATCTCCTGGTACAGCGCTTCATCTTTGGTCACGTTACCCATCGTCATCACTCCATTGCCTGTTAAACGTTGAGCTTAAATGATTCTCCTGCCGGATACAAAAAAGAAGCCCGGCGAGAGACTCGCCGGGCTTCATCTGTAAAATCAGTCAATTAGTTGTTTACTGGAATGACCGCGCCTTTGTACTTGGTGCGGATCCAGTCCTGAATCTCTTTCGAGTGCAGCACGTTCACCAGCGCGACGATGTCTTTCTTCTTCTCGTCACCGCGATGCACGGTAATGATGTTAGCGTACGGGTTGTTTTCACCGCTCTCAACCGCAATCGGGTCGTGAACCGGATCCAGACCCGCGTCAATCGCGTAGTTGGCGTTAATCACCACCGCGTCGCCTTCGTTATTGTTGTACATCTGCGGCAGCAGAGACGCTTCCACGTTAGGCGTGAACTTCAGCTTTTTCGGGTTCTCGACGATGTCGCTGATGCGCGCGGTGACTTTATCGATGCCCGGCTTCAGCTTGATCACGCCCTCTTTCTCGAAGATGGAAAGAATACGACCCTCTTCAGAAACCGCGTCACGCATGATGATCTTGCCACCTTCCGGCAGGTCTTTCAGCGACTTGTATTTTTTGGAGTAGATGCCGATTGGCTCAATGTGAATCGCGCCCGCACTGACAAAATCGTAGTCCTTATCGCCCGCATGATCTTTCAGCACGCTGTTCAGGTAAGGAATGTGCTGGAAATAGTTCGCATCGATGTCATGGCCCGCCAGCGCGGTGTTCGGCAGAATGTAGTCCTGGAACGGTTTAATCTCCAGGTCGATACCCTGCTTCGCCAGAATCGGCTTTGCCTGCTCCAGAATTTCCGCATGCGGCGTGTTGGATGCCCCCACGGTCAGGGTGTCGGCCCAGGAGGCGAAGCTCAGGGCACTCAGGGTTGCAGCGGCGATCAGCGTCAGTGTCTTTTTCATGATGTGGTTCCTGTGTGTTGTTGTTACCCTAAATAGTTCGAGTCACAGGAAGGCGGCAAGTGAGTGAATCCCCAGGAGCTTACATACAGTAAGTGACTGGGGTGAACGAATGCAGCCAACGCGCCTGAGGCTCGAAATATGACGGGTATTAGCGTTTATCTAACAGTGAAGTAATGACATCGCCGCAGAACTGGATAATGAAAACGATGATCAGAATGGTCACCGTTGCCACCAGCGTGACGTCACCATGGTTGCGCTGGAATCCTTCCAGATAAGCCAGATTTCCCAAACCACCGGCGCCAATCACCCCCGCCATGGCGCTGTAGCTCACCAGCGCAATCAGCGTTACCGTAATACCCGAGACCAGTGCAGGTGATGATTCCGGCAGTAAAACCCGAAACACGAGCGTGCTCAGTCGTGCGCCCATCGAGCGCGTCGCTTCAATCACGCCTTTATCCACTTCACGCAGGGCGATCTCCACCAGGCGTGCGTAGAACGGTGCAGCCCCCACAATCAGGGCCGGCAGCGCCGCGTTGGCGCCAAGAATGGTGCCGACAACGGTCTTGGTGAACGGGATCAGCAGCACAATCAAAATGATGAACGGAATCGAGCGGAACACGTTCACCACAATCGAAATGACGCTATACACCGTGCGGTTGTGGAACAATCCGCCGCGCGCGGTTAAAAACAGCGCCAGACCCAGCACGATGCCCAGCACAAAGGTCGCCACGCCGGAAAGCGCGGTCATGTACAGCGTCTCCAGCGTCGCCGCCCAGAGCTGATCCCACTTGAGATGCGGAAAGAGATTCTCAGCCATGTTTAATCACCTCGCCTTCAATATCGCTGTGCTGCAGGTCGGCGAGGATATTGTTCAGTTGTTCATCAGATGCCGCGACGTGCACCCAGAGTTGACCAAACACGCCGTGAGCGGTTTGGGTCATTTTTCCGTGCAGGATGTTAAACGGCAGGCCGTAGCGCAGCGTCAGTTCGCCCACAATCGGTTTATGCGTGCTGTGCCCGGTAAAGGTCAGCCTGATGACCGTCCCTTCCAGTTCGTTTGCCAGTTCGGGATTGAAGGTTTCTTCTTCAGCGTACTGGCTCACCTGACGGACAAACTGCTGCGTAATCGGCTGCTGCGGATGGGTAAAGACGCTCAGCACGTCTCCCTCTTCCACCACTTTACCGTTCTCCATCACCGCCACGCGGTCGCAGATTTTGCGCACCACGTGCATCTCGTGCGTGATCAGCACGATGGTCAGCCTGAAACGACGGTTAATATCCAGCAGCAGATCGAGGATCTGATCGGTGGTCTGCGGGTCAAGCGCGGAGGTAGCTTCATCGCAGAGCAGCACATCCGGGCGATTAGCCAGCGCACGCGCAATGCCCACGCGCTGCTTTTGCCCACCGCTCAGCTGTGACGGATAAGCATGCTCGCGACCTTTCAGGCCAACGAGTTCAATAAGCTCGGCCACGCGGGCCTTAATGTCGGCTTTCGGTACGCCGGCAATTTGCATCGAGAACGCAATATTCTCGCTGACCGTGCGCGACCACAGCAGGTTGAAGTGCTGAAACACCATGCTGATCTTCAGACGCGCCTGGCGCAGGGCTTCACCTTTTGCGGCAGAAATGTTCTGCCCGTTGATGGTTACGCTGCCGCTGCTCGGTTTTTCCAGACCATTCAGCAGGCGAATAAGCGTACTTTTACCTGCGCCGCTGTAACCGATGATCCCGTATATCTGTCCCTGTGCTATCGTCAAATTGACATTATCAACGGCCGTGAGCGCCACCTTTCCGTTGTCAAAAACCTTCGAAATATTGCTGAGAACTATCATTCTTATTCGTTATCCGTGCCGCCCGCGGCGGTTTAGCAGTATGGATGTCCAAACGATAGTAAACAGGCGTTATCAGCTTTTAAATGAACAAAAAAGAATGTGTTATAACTTTGGGGAATAAATAGCGGATTTACCGGGTGGGAAGCATTTAGATGAATTTCAGCAATGATTATCTGCCTGATGTATATCTGCTGGCTGACACCCTGCAAAAACGCTCATTTTTGCAGCATTTTATGCGGATATAGCCATCCTCACATCCAGACAACTTTACGTCTTGCTGTCCTGACATCCAAAAACACCATTTATATTCCTTTCTGTTCTAAAAAGCAGTGAATGGTTCTTTCTTGAGAAAATTTCACCGCCCTATCATCCCGTCATGACATCCAGAAAGGAAAACATCATGACGATTTATCACTCCGTCACCGAACTGATTGGTCGTACCCCGCTGATCCAGCTGCATAAGCTTGATACCGGTCCCTGCTCGCTCTTTCTGAAGCTGGAAAACCAGAATCCGGGCGGGTCGATTAAGGATCGCGTTGCGCTGTCGATGATTAACGAAGCGGAACGTACCGGCCAGCTGCAGCCTGGCGGCACGATAATTGA
This sequence comes from Enterobacter cloacae complex sp. IR5422, assembly GCF_049238165.1. Classification (NCBI taxonomy): domain Bacteria; kingdom Pseudomonadati; phylum Pseudomonadota; class Gammaproteobacteria; order Enterobacterales; family Enterobacteriaceae; genus Enterobacter; species Enterobacter cloacae complex sp. IR5422. The sequence continues at coordinate 24,800 of NZ_JBMKHT010000014.1, forward strand.
GGCCACGGCGGGCAATACCGGTCTCGGCCTGGCCCTGATCGCCGCCCAGAAAGGCTACTCGCTGATCCTGGTAGTGCCGGACAAAATGAGCCGCGAGAAGATTTTCCACCTGCGCGCGCTGGGTGCCCAGGTGGTGCTGACCCGCTCCGACGTCAACAAAGGCCATCCTGCCTATTACCAGGATTATGCCCAGCGTCTGGCTAACGAACTGCCGGGCGCGTTTTACATCGACCAGTTCAACAACGAAGCCAACCCGCTGGCGCACCGCACCACCACGGCGCCTGAGCTGTATGAACAGCTTGACGGCAGGATCGACGCCATCGTCGTGGGTGTCGGCTCAGGCGGCACGCTGGGCGGCCTGCAGGCGTGGTTCGCCGAGCACTCTCCGCACACGGAATTTGTCCTGGCTGACCCGGCCGGATCCGTTCTCGCCGACCAGGTGGAAACCGGACGCTACCACGACGCGGGCTCCTGGCTGGTTGAGGGAATTGGCGAAGACTTTATTCCTCCGCTGGCCCACATTGAAGGGGTGAATCGCGCCTGGCGCATCACCGACCGCGAAGCCTTCACCACCGCGCGCGAGCTGCTGAAAACGGAAGGCATTCTGGCGGGCTCCTCCAGCGGCACGCTGCTGGCGGCCGCGCTGAAGTATTGCCAGGCGCAGGCCACGCCGAAGCGGGTGGTGACCTTCGCCTGCGACAGCGGCAATAAATATCTCTCGAAGATGTTTAACGACGACTGGATGCGACAGCAGGGGCTCATCACGCGTCCTCAGGCCGGCGATCTCTCTGATTACATCGCCCTGCGCCACGATGAAGGCGCTACCGTTACCGCTGCCCCGGACGACACGCTCTCCACCGTCCTGGCGCGCATGCGTCTGTATGACATCTCCCAGCTGCCGGTGCTGGAGAACGGCAAGGTGGTGGGCATTATCGACGAGTGGGATCTCCTGCGGCATATCGGCGGCGACGGCGATCGCTTCGCGCTGCCGGTGACGGCAGCCATGACGCGTCAGGTCGAATTCCTTGATAAACACGCGCCGGAAAGCGCCCTGAACGCCATCTTCGACCGCGGCCTGGTGGCCGTCATTAATGACAACGACCGTTTTCTCGGTCTGATTACGCGCAGCGACGTTCTGACCGCCTGGCGCAACCGTCTACAGCAATAAAGGAATCAATGATGAAAAATCTGGCCACCCTCAGCGTCCACAGCGGCGAATTCAACGACCAGCACGGCGCCGTTATGCCGCCAATTTATGCCACCTCGACGTTTGCGCAACCCGCGCCCGGGGAGCATACCGGCTATGAGTACTCCCGCAGCGGCAACCCTACCCGCCATGCGCTGGAAACGGCGATTGCCGAACTGGAAGGCGGCACGCGGGGCTACGCTTTTGCCTCCGGTCTGGCGGCCATCTCCACGGTGCTCGAACTGCTGGATAAAGACAGCCATATTGTCGCCATTGATGACGTTTACGGCGGGACGTACCGCCTGATTGAAAACGTGCGCAAGCGCAGCACCGGGCTGCAGGTCAGCTGGGTCAAACCGGACGACCTGGCCGGGCTCGAGGCCGCCATTCGCCCGGAAACGCGTATGGTCTGGGTCGAAACGCCAACCAACCCGCTGCTGAAGCTGGCGGATCTGGCGGCGATTGCGGCGATCGCTCGTCGCCATAACGTCATCAGCGTGGCGGATAACACCTTCGCGTCGCCGGTGATCCACCGTCCGCTGGAGTCCGGGTTCGATATCGTGGTGCACTCGGCCACTAAATACCTTAACGGCCACTCTGACGTCGTCGCCGGGCTGGCGGTGGTGGGCGATAACAAGGCGCTGGCGGACAAGCTCGGCTATCTGCAGAACGCGGTGGGCGGCGTTCTGGATCCGTTCAGCAGCTTCCTGACGCTGCGCGGTATTCGCACGCTCGCGCTGAGGGTCGAAAAGCACAGCACCAACGCGCTGGCGATTGCGCAATGGCTGGAGCAGCATCCGCTGGTCGAAAACGTGTACTATCCAGGACTGGAATCGCATCCGCAGTACCAGCTTGCCCGCACGCAGATGGCGCTGCCCGGTGGCATGATTTCCGTCGTGGTTAAAGGCGATGTGCAACGCGCCACCGAGGTGATTCGCAACCTGAAGTTGTTCACCCTTGCGGAAAGCCTGGGCGGCGTGGAAAGTCTGGTGAGCCAGCCTTACAGCATGACCCACGCCTCGATTCCGCTGGAGCAACGCCTCGCAAACGGCATTGTGCCGCAGCTGATCCGCCTGTCGGTGGGGATTGAAGATCCTAAAGACCTGATTGCCGACCTCAGCCAGGCGCTGCAAAAATAAGCAAAGTGCGGCAGGTCCCTCCCCTGCCGCGATAAGTTGTCATCATGGCTTAACGCCTTGATAACAATATTATGTGAAACAGCACAGATTATTTCTGAAACACCGTTTCCATTTTCCTTTTATCTTAAAATCAGCGTATAATGCGCGCCTAATCCCTGGTGAATGGTTTCAGCGCTTGGAATACAAAAAACAACGTACAACTTCTCCTCTCCTTCGTTGGGCTGTCACTCAGGCACACTTTCTTCTGCACGCTCATTTGATGTCTCCTATCCTTAGTGCGTGTCATATACTCTTTTGCAACACAGGTTTGACTCCGCGGCGGTGCGCCCCCGGAGCGAGATTTCCATATCCTTCCCAACTTAAAGACTAAGACTGTCATGAAAAAGACGAAAATTGTTTGTACTATCGGCCCGAAAACCGAATCTGAAGAGATGCTGAGCAAAATGCTGGACGCCGGCATGAACGTGATGCGTCTGAACTTCTCCCACGGTGACTACGCAGAGCACGGCCAGCGCATCCAGAACTTGCGCAACGTGATGAGCAAGACCGGTAAAAAAGCGGCCATCCTGCTGGATACCAAAGGTCCAGAAATCCGTACCATCAAGCTGGAAGGCGGTAACGACGTCTCTCTGAAAGCGGGCCAGACCTTCACCTTCACCACCGACAAATCCGTCGTCGGCAACAGCGAAATCGTTGCAGTGACCTACGAAGGCTTCACCAGCGATCTGTCCGTTGGTAACACCGTGCTGGTCGACGATGGCCTGATCGGTATGGAAGTCACCGCTATCGAAGGCAACAAAGTTATCTGTAAAGTGCTGAACAACGGCGACCTGGGCGAAAACAAAGGCGTTAACCTGCCGGGCGTCTCCATCGCGCTGCCAGCCCTGGCTGAAAAAGACAAGCAGGACCTGATCTTCGGCTGCGAGCAAGGCGTTGACTTCGTCGCGGCCTCCTTCATCCGTAAGCGTTCCGACGTGGTTGAAATCCGTGAGCACCTGAAAGCACACGGCGGCGAGAAGATCCAGATCATCTCCAAAATCGAAAACCAGGAAGGCCTGAACAACTTCGACGAAATCCTCGAAGCGTCTGACGGCATCATGGTTGCACGTGGTGACCTGGGCGTTGAAATCCCGGTTGAAGAAGTGATCTTCGCGCAGAAGATGATGATCGAGAAGTGTGTGCGCGCGCGTAAAGTGGTTATCACCGCCACGCAGATGCTGGACTCCATGATCAAAAACCCACGCCCAACCCGCGCTGAAGCAGGCGACGTGGCAAACGCCATTCTCGACGGTACTGACGCAGTTATGCTGTCCGGTGAATCCGCGAAAGGTAAATACCCGCTGGAAGCGGTCGGCATCATGGCGACCATCTGTGAACGTACTGACCGCGTGATGACCAGCCGTCTGGACTTCAACAACGACAGCCGCAAGCTGCGTATCACCGAAGCAGTATGCCGCGGTGCGGTAGAAACTGCTGAGAAACTGGAAGCACCACTGATTGTGGTTGCTACTCAGGGCGGTAAATCTGCGCGCGCCGTGCGTAAATACTTCCCGGATGCGACCATCCTGGCCCTGACCACCAACGAAACCACCGCTCGTCAGCTGGTGCTGAGCAAAGGCGTCGTTGCGCACCTGGTTAAAGAGATCGCCTCTACTGACGATTTCTACATTCAGGGTAAAGCACTGGCTCTGGAAAGCGGTCTGGCACAGAAAGGCGACGTTGTGGTCATGGTTTCTGGCGCCCTGGTACCAAGCGGCACCACCAATACCGCATCTGTTCACGTGCTGTAATAATTCCCGAACGAATTAATTTGGATAAAAAGCGCCCATTGGGCGCTTTTTTTATTCCCGGTATTAGCCAAACGCATTCAAAATGCAAATCGGGTTTTTCTATTTAATTGCGAATTATCTAAGATGAATCCGATGATAAATGCCTTTTTTTCCTTAGATTTTTGCCTGAAAAGGGCTGATTCGGTGCTTCTTTGAGCGAACGATCAAAAATAGGTGTATTCCCATCAAAAAAATATTCTCAACCCAAAAAACTTTGTGTAATACTTGTAACGCTACATGGAGATTAACTCAATCTAGAGGGTATTAATAATGAATCGTACTAAACTGGTACTGGGCGCGGTAATCCTGGGTTCTACTCTGCTGGCTGGTTGCTCCAGCAACGCTAAAATCGATCAGCTGTCTTCTGACGTTCAGACTCTGAACGCTAAAGTTGACCAGCTGAGCAACGACGTGAACGCAATGCGTTCCGACGTTCAGGCTGCTAAAGACGACGCAGCTCGCGCTAACCAGCGTCTGGACAACCAGGCTACTAAATACCGTAAGTAATAGTACCTGTTAATAAAATGGCGCACATTGTGCGCCATTTTTTTTGCCTGCGTTAAACGGCTACTGCGTCACCTTCTCTCCTTCATCTTCCGCTACCGCAGCAGATACCCGGCTGTTCTGCACCGACAACACGCTATTGCTGGCTGACGGGCCGCTACCGGCCGACACGATAACCGGGATCCCGGCGCGACGTGACAGGGCTTTATCAATCAGCGCCTTATCGCTTCCTGCCTGAGAAACAAAGGCCGCAAAGTCGGCGGAATGGGTAATGGGCGAGACCTGCGGATTTTCCCCTTCTACCTGCGCCAGCGGACGGTGGACCTCAATATAGCGTTTACCATCCGGCTCAACGGAGAACTTCACGGGTTCATTGATAATCTGCACCCGCGTGCCCACCCGCACCTGTTCGAACAGCGCCTTAATGTCCGGGGCGTTCATCCGCATACAGCCGGAGCTGACACGCAAGCCAACGCTGTCCGGCGCGCTGGTGCCATGAATGAGATATTCCCCATTCCCCACGCCTAAACGCAGTGCGAAGCGTCCTAGCGGGTTATTTGGCCCGGCAGGGACCACCGGAGGCAGTTTAATGCCCTGCTCCAGAGAACGTGCTCGTATGCCCGGCGTTGGCGTCCAGGTGGGATTCGGGATCTTCTGGCTCACCCGCGTGGTCGTCACCGGCGTTTCCAGCCCCAGTTGCCCAATACCCAGAGGATAAACCTGAACAATATTTTGCCCCGGCGGGAAGTAGTAGAGCCGAAGCTCAGCAAGATTCACCACAATCCCCTCGCGGGGCGTATCCGGCAACAGCATTTGCGACGGAATGGTTATCACGGTGCCCGGCGCAGGGTTTACCGGCGCAATGGTATTGTTGGTTTCCAGGAGCACCTGCGCCGCCGTATTAAACCGGCGGGCGATGGTCTGCAGCTTATTATCCCCTTCCTGTATCGTGTAGGTTTGATTTTGCCCAATCAGACGACTGCCTGCGGGCGGCAACGGATAGTCCATCGCGCGGGCCGAATGAAGGGCGCCGAGCGAACTGAGGAGTAATAGAGTAATGAGAGACGCGCGCTTCATGCTGAGATTCCTTATTCACTGACAGAACGCCAGAAAGCTGAAAAACCAGCGAGGCGGGAACCACCTCGCGAAACAGAATGAATGCTGTTCTGTAAGTCTAGCTAAGGATTGCAGCTTTGGCGCGGATGGCGCGAATCATCGCTTCCAGTCCCTGAGAGCGGGACGGGGTGAGGTGTTGGGTTAAGGCCATTTTTTCAAACCACGGACGAACATCGAACGCGACGATATCCTGCGCAGACATCTGCTGGTAAAGGCTAAAGACGACCGCAATAAGCCCTTTTACAATGGCGGCATCGCTGTCGCCGCGCAATTCGATCGTGCCGTCATCCGACTGCGCCATCACAATCCACACCTGGCTCTGGCAGCCCTGAATACTGTTCTCCGGGCTGTGCGCCTCTTCACCGAGCGGCGGCAAACGCTGTCCCAGCTCGATGATATAGAGATACTTCTCTTCCCAGTTTGCGCAACGCGAGAAGTTGCGCAGTAATTTATCTTTGTCCGGCAGCTCTGCCATCTTTCGCCTCTCCGTTAGCCCAGCAGCTGATGAATGCGCTTCAGCCCCGCCACCAGCCTGTCGACCTCTTCCGTCGTGTTGTACATCACCAGCGATGCGCGGCACATTGCCGGTACCTGGTAAAACGCCATCAGCGGCATGGCGCAGTGGTGCCCGGTGCGGACCGCCACGCCGTAGTTATCGAGGAAACTGCCCACGTCATAGGCGTGGTGTTTCCCAAGATTAAACGCGATTACCCCTTGCCGGTTGGCAGGCCCGTAGAGGGTCAAATCCGGCACGCTGGCAAGCTCTGCAAGCGCGTAGTGCATCAGCAGCTGTTCATACTCCTGAATGGCATCAAGACCGATGGCAGAGACGTAAGAGACCGCCGCCCCCAGCCCGATAATGCCCCCGGTGTTGGGCGTGCCCGCCTCAAAACGCCACGGGGCGCGCGCGTAGGTCGTGCCTTCCGTCAGGCTGACGGTGGCGATCATCGACCCGCCCCCTTCCCACGGCGGCATCGCCTGCAGGATCTCTTCTTTCACATACAGCACGCCAATCCCGGTCGGCCCATAGAGCTTGTGGCCTGAAAAGACGTAGAAATCACAGTCCAGCGCCTGGACGTCAACCGCGTGGTGCATCACCGCCTGCGCGCCGTCAATCAGGACCTTTGCGCCCGCCTGGTGGGCCTTCTCGACGATCTCTGCCACCGGGTTTTCTGTCCCCAGCACGTTGGAGACCTGGGTAACCGCCACCAGCCGCGTGCGGTCGTCCAGCAAGAGGTCAAGCTGCTCAAGCTGAAGCGTCCCGTCAGCGTTTAGCGGGATCACCCGCAGCTGGGCGCCCACGCGCTCGCAGAGCATCTGCCACGGCACGATATTGGCGTGGTGCTCCATCTGGGTGATGATGATGTTATCCCCCGCGTGGACCTGCGCGTTGCCCCAGCTGTTAGCGACAAGGTTGATCCCTTCGGTGGTCCCGCGAACAAAGACCAGTTCTTCCGGCGAGCGGGCGTTAAGGAAGGCGGCAAGCTGCGTGCGCACGTTTTCCATCCGCTGGGTCGCCTCGGCGCTCAGGGTATGAATACCGCGATGCACGGCAGCATAGCCGTGGCGATAGAACTCGGCTTCGGCATCCACCACCTGATTCGGCTTCTGCGCGCTGGCCGCGCTGTCCAGGTAGGCCAGCGGCAGACCGTTTACTTCACGGGTCAGAACCGGGAAATCTGCCCGTACTTTCTCGACGGGAAAACTCATGCTTCGCCTCCAGGCAGGCGCTGACCGATCCGATCCAGCACCTGCAGTTTTAACTGACCATCGTGCAGCGCTTCCGTCAGTTCGGCGGCAAACGCGTAGATAATCATTTTCTGCGCCGCCTGCTGGTCGATGCCGCGCGAGCGCAGGTAGAACATCTGCTCGTCGTCGATTCGCCCGACCGTCGCACCGTGGCTGCATTTCACGTCGTCGGCGTAGATCTCCAGCTGCGGCTTGGTGTCCACCTCTGCAAGGCGACCTAACAGCAGATTGTTGTTGGTCATCTGCCCGTCGGTTTTAATGGCGTGCTGCGCCACGTTAATCAGGCCGTTAAACACCGCACGCCCTTTATCACTGACGATGGTTTTGTGCAGCTGGCGGCTGTTGCAGTAGCCTTTGTTGTGCTCAAGCCAGGTGCGCGTATCGCATACCTCTGATTTAACCGGCATCGCCAGGCTGTTGATGCGCAGCGTGGTGTTTTCACCGTTGAGCTGCGTGCTGGTGTTGTGGCGCAGCACCGCCCCGCCGAGCAGGAAGCTGTGGCTGTACGCGGCGGCATCCTGTCCCAGGACAATGTCGTTATGGGCAAAGTGGTGGCTCTGCGCATTCTCAAACGCCAGCTTGATGTGGTGTAGCTGGGCATTCGCCGCCACGTTCATCGTCAGTCGCGACCCGGTAAAGTGACGTGTCTCATTGAGGCTGACGTAGTGTTCGATGACCGTGGCCTCCGCCCCCTCCGCCAGCTCAAGATGGTGGCGATAGTGCGCGGTATTGATTTCGGCGCCGTCCAGACCCTGAGTGATGTGCATCAGCAGCAGCGGTTTGGCCGGACGCTGGTTACGCTTCACGCCGATATGCGTCACGCTGCGGGCCAGGCTTTCGGTCAGGTGCAGGAAAACCTCGGGCTGAACCGGGGCGCTCAGGCGCTGGCGATCGTCGTTTATCTCAATCTCAAAGCCGCTCTCCTGGAGCGTGTCGCTCAGTTCCGGACGGAACTGGCCATCGACAAACACCAGGCGCACGGCATCGACACGCAAGGCCAACGCGTCGCGCTGCGCTGGGTTGAGATCCGCCAGACGGGTAACAAACTCGGCGTTCAGCAGGCCATCAAGCGGGGTGTACTTCCAGTTCTCATGCTTACGCGTCGGCAGGCCAAGACGCAGCATCTGCTGCAGATGCTGCTGCGCCTGCGCCGAGCGCGTGCCGCCCTGGGCTTCAAACAGCCGGTGCCACTGCTGGAGCGCATTACTGCTGTTCGGTAAGCCAGCCATAACCCTGCTCCTCCAGTTGTTTAACCAGCGTAAAATCACCGGATTTCACAATGCGCCCCTGGTAAAGCACGTGGACGTAATCCGGCTTGATGTAGTCCAGAATGCGCTGGTAGTGGGTGACGATAATAAACGAGCGATTGCCGTCGCGCAGGGCGTTGACGCCGTCAGCGACAATCTTCAGGGCGTCGATATCCAGACCGGAATCGGTCTCATCCAGAATGCACAGCTCGGGCTCGAGTACCGCCATCTGCAAAATGTCGTTACGCTTTTTCTCGCCGCCGGAAAAACCGACGTTCACCGAGCGGGTGAGCAAATCTTCCGGCATTTTCAGCAGCCTGATCTTCTCTTCCATCAGATCCTGGAAGTCGAAGCGGTCGAGCGCCTCCAGCCCCCGGTATTTCCGCACCGCGTTGAGCGCGGTTTGCAGGAAGAACTGGTTGCTGACGCCGGGGATTTCTACCGGATACTGGAAGGCCATAAAGATGCCCTCGCCCGCGCGGTCTTCCGGCGACATCTCCAGCAGATCTTTGCCGTTAAATTCGACCGAGCCGTGGGTCACCTCATAATCTTCGCGTCCCGCCAGCGTCGCAGAAAGCGTACTTTTCCCGGAACCGTTCGGCCCCATGATGGCGTGGACTTCGCCCGGCTTGACGTCAAAATTGAGGCCACGCAGGATGGCTTTATCTTCTACGCTGACCTGTAAATCTTTAATGCTTAACATGTGCTTTCCTTAACCGACGCTGTGTTCAAGACTAATGGCGAGGAGTTTCTGGGCTTCAACGGCAAATTCCAGCGGCAGTTCAGAGAACACGTCCTTACAGAAGCCGTTGACGATCATCGAGATGGCATCCTCTTCGCTGATCCCGCGCTGCAGGCAGTAGAAGAGCTGATCTTCCCCAATCCGTGACGTGGTCGCCTCGTGCTCCAGCTGGGCCGTGTTATTACGGCATTCGACGTATGGGAAGGTATGCGCCCCGCAGTCAGCGCCAATCAGCATCGAGTCACACTGGGTGAAGTTTCGCGCATTGGTCGCCGTCGGCATGATTTTCACCAGCCCGCGATAGCTGTTCTGACTGTGTCCGGCGGAAATCCCTTTCGAGATAATGGTCGATCTGGTGTTTTTACCAATGTGGATCATCTTGGTGCCGGTGTCCGCCTGCTGATGGCCGCTGGTAAGCGCCACCGAGTAAAACTCGCCGATGGAGTTATCCCCGCGCAGGATGCAGCTCGGGTATTTCCAGGTGATGGCCGAGCCGGTTTCGGACTGGGTCCACGACATCTTGCTGTTTTCGCCTTCGCACAGCGCACGCTTGGTCACGAAGTTCAGGATGCCGCCGGTATTGCCGTCGCCCGGGAACCAGTTTTGCACCGTCGAGTATTTCACCTCGGCGTCTTTATGGATGATGACCTCCACCACCGCCGCGTGCAGCTGATAGCTGTCGCGCACAGGAGCGGAACACCCTTCGATGTAGCTGACGTAGCTGCCTTCATCCGCGACCAGAATGGTACGTTCGAACTGGCCGGTTTTTTCGGCATTAATGCGGAAATAGGTGGAAAGCTCCATCGGACAGCGCACGCCTTTCGGCACGTAAATAAAGGTGCCGTCCGAGGCCACCGCCGCGTTAAGCGCCGCAAAGAAGTTGTCGTTAGAGGGCACCACGGTTCCGATGTACTTTTTCACCAGTTCAGGATGATCGTGAATCGCTTCGCCGAAGGAGCAGAAAATGATCCCCTGCTCTGCCAGCTTCTCGCGGTAGGTGGTGGCCACCGAGACCGAGTCAAAGATAGCGTCCACCGCCACCTCTTTCCCTTCGCGCACCGGTACGCCCAGCTGGTTAAACGCCTCTTCTACCTCTTTGCTGAGGAAACTGTTCTCCGCGCCGGTTTGCTGCACCGCGCCGGGCTGCGAGGCGCAGGTGTCATCGCAGCTGCCGCAGGAGGGCGCGGAGTAGTAGCTGTAATCCTGATAATTAAGCTTATCGTAGTGCGCTTTCAGCCAGTGCGGCTCTTCCATCTCCAGCCAGGCGCGGTAGGCGCTCAGGCGAAACTCCAGCATCCACTCGGGCTCGTTACGTTTCGCCGAGATCGCCCGCACGACATCTTCATTGATGCCTTTTGCCAGCTCATCGGTCTGCAGCTGGGTGAAGAACCCCTCTTTATAATTGAGGTGCCCGCCGCTCCAGGTATTTACTTCACTCGTTGCTTCAGTATTACGAGACATAGTTCCGCCTATACCCCAAAGCTTTCGCCGCAGCCGCATTCGTTCTGGGCTTTCGGGTTATGAAATTTGAATAACTGGTTTAAGCCTTCGCGGACGTAGTCCACTTCGGTGCCATCGATAAAGGGCATGGCCTGCAGCGCGACGTACAGTTTTGCGCCGTCGGTCTCAAACACCAGGTCATCTTTCTCGGGTTCGGTGACGGTATCAAGCACGTAACCGAAACCTGCGCAGCCGGTCTGTTTGACACCTAAACGCACGCCGAGGATCTCGGGCTTTTTCGCCACCAGCTCGTGAATATGTGCCGCCGCAGCCGGCGTGAGCGTTAACCCGCGCCAGGCAAAATCGGCAGGATTAAAGGTTTCTGAATGCAGTTCCATAGGTCCACCTCATCTGATAAGCCATCAGGGCATAACACCATGTTAGTGATAACGATTATCACTTCAACCCTCTGTCAGCAGGGGCATTCGGCTAAACCGCCCTTTTTGCCTACTTTTATTAAGCATAGACCCTGTGGCAGGATGCAGGCAGGATGGATTTAATTGTTCAATACATTGATTAATAATGCATTTCGTTGTGGCATTCGGGCAGGAGAGGAGAAACGTAAAATATGCATTGGAAATGCCTATTTTTGAGATAGCTTTTGCATGGAAAGTGACAAAAATAAAAAAAGGCCCTCAAGGCCTCTTACACTTAATGATGAAATGAGACAGCAAACCCCTGTTCACGCCAGTGGTCGAGCTGTTCCTGCTGTCGAGGCGTTGGCGATTTCCCCGTCCAGACGAAGATTTTTTGTCCCGGGAACAGTTCAGGACGCGGCGAATCAATCGGTTCTGCCAGGACGTCAATGTGCCAGCCCTTCTGCGCTAAGCGCGCGGCTTCGAGCCACAGATGGGTGCGGTCATCGCACTCCCAGCCGATCAGGAGCGCATCTTTACCGGCTTTCTTACGGGACTCCGCCAGGCTTGCAATCGCGAATTCAATCAGGACACCGTCTAACAGGCTCGCCATGTGTCGCACGGTATTTTGGTCCTGGTTCATCCGCTGACGGACGGGAGAAATGATATTGTCAATCAGGGAATCTATCGGGTGATCGCGGCGGAACTCACCAATTTTGGCACGCAGCTTTGCCGGGCTGGCGTAGCGCAGAACGGTCATCATCTCTTCCTGGAACGAGACCCAGTTGCCCTGAGTCAACACTTCCTTGTTTTCCAGCAAGGCTTTTACTTTCCCGACCGAAACGCCGCTCTTCATCAGGCGTTTGATCTCTTCTATACGCAGGATATCTTCATCGTCAAACTGACGATGGCCCCCTTCGCTGCGCTGCGGCTTCAACAATCCATAACGGCGCTGCCAGGCACGCAGCGTAACGGGGTTGATACCGCATCGTTCGGCCACTTCGCCGATACTGTAATAGGCCATTAACTCCCTCACGCTCAGAACTTCCATACCTAACTGCACCAACCTTATCAGATTGTACAAACCATTTGTATAACTAAGACCGCATTTTGAACGGGTGAATGGCTTACCACCCCATCCACCTGTTAATACATTGTTGTATAAAATTTACCGTTCGTACAGTAACGACTGCCAGATTGTGTACAGCTTTATCACAATTCGAACTTTTTCTCCGGCCAGGCAATGGCTGGAATCCCGCCGTGCCGGGGGCTGGCAAAAAGATGCCCCTGGAACTGGGAAATTCCCGCAGATTCCAGCCACATCCACTCTTCTGCCTTCTCTACCCCCACCGCGCAGAACTGGATTTCAAGCGAGGAACAGCATTTGATGATCGCCTGAATGATGGCCTGTCGGGGGCCACTTTTATGCACGTTCGCGACCAGATCGCGATTAATCTTAATTCTGTCAGGCTGGAAGTGGGCCAGCAGCTGCAGCCCGGCAAAACCGGCACCAAAGTGATCGATCGTCACGCTGATACCCGCGCTTTTTAACTGCCTGACCGAATCCGTGAATTCATCAAAACGGGAAATGGCTTCGCTCTCGGTGAACTCCACCACGATTTGCTCAGGTACAAACCCGTTTGCTTCAATCGCGGTGAGCAGAAAATCCACGGCGTTGGGAATGTTAACCAGCGTCATAGGCAGCAGGTTCAGGGATAACGTCTGGTCCTGTAACCCCAGCGCGCTGGCCATAGACAGAGCCACCTGCTTGCTCTGCAAATCAGAGGTGTACACTTCCTCCTGCGGAAGGCTGGCGAAATAGGCCCCCGGCGAGTCGCCGGACGGGGTGCGGAGAAGCGCCTCCCAGGAGACAACCTGCTGCATAAACGGATCGACTATCGGCTGGAACGCGAAGCTGCAATCCGCCCCTTTCGCGACCACCTCAGGCTGTGCGGACAAACGCGTCTCTTCGCGTACGAAATCCCATGTATCCGCAGGCGGCAGTTCAAAATAGTTCGCTTTTTCCGTGGCCTCGACAAAGGTGCGGAAAAACTGCAGAGGGCGATCGTTATACGTCAGCTGGTAGCGTGTCGTCCCCTTATTAAGTATCTGCTGCAGCACCTCGTCCCGGTCGAAGTGGCGCAAATCAAAAAGCTCCATACCCACGTTGCCAAAACGCCGGACAGGGCCGTGATCGCGCATTAACTCGACCACGTTATGGTGGCGCGGGTCGTTGCAGATCTGCTCATAGATAGCCGAAACGTGCTCCACCGGCCCTTCAAGCAGTTGAAAAAAATGTGTGCCGTTAAACAGCAGGATCCCCGTGACATTGGATTGCCGATTTTTACGATTTGCAGCAGCGACCATTGCTTCCAGCGCTTTCACTGGAACGTCCTCGCAGATATGACTGCGGTAAATGATGGTTGTGAGCATGCTATTCCTGGGAGGTTAGGGTTTTGGCCACAAAAGACGTGGGGAATGTTCATTTATAGCACATTAATTGCCTGACAAATAATTTACATCTCAACCATTTACGGCAGTTAATGAGACCGTTTGACTCGGCTGTACAACTTACCAGCACCTGCGCTTTTTGTACAATATATCCTGCACTCACCCCCCATCACAACGCCAACCCAACGTAATGAAAAATAAATGATTTATAAAATATATCGTAAAAAATCTAAAAATCTGTACATTTTAGATGTACAGATTTGGAAATTGTGTATACCTTAAATGTAACGTTACTGATTACAAAATTTTACAGGAGCGAAACATGCAGCAGAAAGGTTACGTCGCAGATTCCGCAGCAGCAATCGCACAGTACTTCGAAAAAGCCGCGCTTCCGACCCAACAGGAAACGCTGGGCCAGGTGGTTGTTGAAATTCTCAGCGACGGGCGAAACCTTAATCGCAAATCGCTTTGTACAAAATTGCTCAGCCGCCTCGAAAAGGCCGATGGGCCGGAAGAGGAAGAGCATTACCACATGCTGCTTGGTCTGCTCTTCGAACGGTAAGGATATGAATCGCAGTAACGCAGACCGACTGATAGACCAGCTTATCGGTGAAGCCGTTCTCTCTCTTCTGAAAGAGCGGGGACCGGTGACAACGGAAGGCTTGCTACAGCGTCTGCGGGTCATGAAAGAACATGAAAAGGATCCCCAGCGGCGGGAGACACTTGCGATGGTGATTGCCGAGATCGGCTCAAACAGCATCGCCTTTACACGTCGCAGAACCGCGCAAGGACGAACAAAAAGAGAGGGATCTCTCAACGATAACCGAGACAATGTAGTGCCGTTATTTGGAAGTGGAAAACCGTCCGATCCCAAAAAAATACATTGACTGCAATTTAACAGCTACGGTGAGAACAAATGAGACAAAATATTCAGCTTCAACCCGAATATCACTCTGCTTTTTTAGACAGTGCGCTGGCGGAGTATTTCCGCCATGCAGGCGATCGTTTTGCTGAAGAGTCCGCTATTTTTTCTACTGCAGTACGCTGTGTTCTGGCCTCTGAAGGCCATCTTTCCAATAAAGCGATCATCCTCTGGCTCATTCAGACGCTGGAATCCACCAACGACGTGGTTCAGGCGGATGTGATTCGTAAGACGCTGGAAATCGTGGTGGGTTACACCATGGACGATCTCTGAGTTCCTGCTCGCCGCGCCCCCTAACGTGTCATCGTCAAAACTGACGATCGGCCTGACGATGACACGCGCCCTCCCCCATAACACCCTGTAATACACGCAAAGCCAACCTGGCACGCTTTCTGCTTATCTCCGCATACGGGACTGGTTTTTCCAGTCAACTTTGCTTCATTTCTTAACAGGTCTGTTATTGATGAAAAAGATCGCCAGCGTCTGCCCGTACTGCGGTGCAGGCTGTAAATTGAACCTTGTCGTTGAAAATAACCGTATCATCCGTGCCGAAGCGGCAGAGGGGGTCACAAACCAGGGCACCTTATGTCTGAAAGGGTTTTACGGCTGGGACTTCCTCAACGACACCCGTCTTCTCACCCCCCGCCTTACCCAGCCCATGATCCGCTACCGCAAAGGCGAAGCCTTCACCCCCGTTACCTGGGAAGAGGCGATCCGCTACACCGCCCACAGGCTCAGCAGCATTAAAGCGCAGCACGGGCCGCGGTCGATCATGACCACCGGCTCCTCTCGCGGCACCGGCAATGAAACCAACTACGTGATGCAAAAGTTTGCCCGCGCGGTGCTGAACACCAACAACGTGGACTGCTGCGCGCGCGTCTGTCATGGCCCGTCCGTGGCGGGTTTACAGGAAACGCTCGGCAACGGCGCGATGAGCAACGCCATTAACGATATTGAAAACTCAAAATGCCTGCTGGTGTTTGGCTATAACTGCGCGGACTCCCACCCTATCGTTGCCCGCCGCGTGCTGAAAGCGCGTGAAAACGGCGCAAAAATTATTGTCTGCGATCCGCGCCGTATTGAAACGGCGCGTATTGCCGACCAACATCTTCAGCTGAAAAACGGCAGCAACATGGCGCTGGTGAACGCCTTTGGCTATGTGCTGCTGGAAGAGGAGCTGTACGACAAAAGCTACGTGGCGCGCTTTACGGAAGGGCTTGAGGCCTACCGGCAAACGGTAAAAGACTATGCGCCTGAGAAGGTCGAATATCTTACCGGCATCCCCGCCCGTGATGTCCGCCAGGCGATGCGCACGTTCGCGGCGGCTCCTTCCGCTACCGTGATGTGGGGAATGGGCGTGACCCAGTTTGGTCAGGCCGTTGACGTGGTAAAAGGGCTTTCCAGCCTGGCGCTGCTGACCGGGAATCTCGGTCGCCCCGCCGTCGGCGTCGGGCCGGTGCGCGGTCAGAACAACGTCCAGGGTGCCTGCGATATGGGCGTCCTGCCGAATATGTTCCCCGGCTATCAGGATGTGACCGACCCGGCGGTCCGGCAGAAGTTCGCCGATGCCTGGGGAATTGATGTCAATAAAATGGACGATCGCGTCGGGACGCGCATTACCGAAGTGCCGCATCTTGCGCTGGAAGGCAAGGTCAAAGCCTATTACATCATGGGAGAAGATCCGCTCCAGACGGAAGCCGATCTCAGCCTGGTGCGCAGCGGTTTTGAGGCGCTCGATTTTGTCGTGGTTCAGGACATCTTTATGACCAAAACGGCAGAGGTGGCGGACGTTCTGCTTCCGGCTACCTCATGGGGTGAACACGGCGGCGTCTTTACCTGTGCCGATCGCGGCTTCCAGCGTTTTGGCAAAGCCATTGAAGCCAGCGGCAACGTGAAGCGCGACTGGGAGATCATCAGCCTGCTCGCCACCGAGATGGGCTACCCGATGCATTATGACTCCAACCAGCAAATCTGGGACGAGATGCGCGAGCTGTGCCCGCTCTTCTACGGCGTGACGTATGAAAAAATGGGCGAGATGGGTCACGTTCAATGGCCGTGCCCGACGCTGGATCATCCCGGTACGCCGTACCTGTACAAAGATAATCAGTTCGATACCCCGAGCGGTAAAGGGCAGCTCTTTGCCGCACCGTGGCGCGCGCCGGCAGAAATCACGGATGCGGATTTCCCGCTGGTGCTCTGTACGGTCCGCGAGGTGGGCCACTACTCCTGCCGCTCCATGACCGGGAACTGCGCCGCGCTGCAAAGCCTGGCCGACGAGCCGGGGCGGGTGCAAATGAACCCTGCCGATGCGGACAAGCTGGGCATTACTGACGGACAGCTGGTCTGGGTACGCTCCCGCCGGGGGAAAGTAATTTCCCGCGCCAGCATCAGCGAGCGCATCAACGCCGGGGCCGTTTATATGACCTATCAGTGGTGGATTGGCGCCTGCAACGAGCTAACCCAGGATAACCTCGATCCCATCTCCAAAACCCCGGAAACGAAGTACTGCGCGGTGCAGCTGGAGGCCATTGAGGACCAGCGCTGGGCAGAGGACTATGCCGCATCGGCGTATCAGTCCATGAAGTCGCGGCTGATAAGTGCGGCGAACGTCTGAGGAAAATGCCGGGTGCCGTAACCGCCACCCGGCAATCGCGTACGGTATCATGCAATAACAAGCAACTCGCTTACCCGCCCCAAAGAGAAGCGCTATAATTAGCCAGGTTTTTTTTAAGGCTGTCGGCAACCATGTCCCTTCCAGAAAAGTCTCAGCGGGGTTCTCCCCACGCGCAAGCGCTTATTTCACACCTGTTACCTGATTGCACAACGCGACATACCGCCCGCGGCGAGCGGCTGGACCTGCAGGTCAATGGTCAGGGCATGTGCTATTTAATTCTTGAAGGAACCATCGCCGTCTACAGAAGAAGCGATAACATGATGCTGTCTACGGCCCGTAGCCCTGCTGTTTTCGGCCTCGCTAACCTCACTGATATCTATTTTAGTGATTATCTTAAGACCGTCAGCCCGTGCCTGATCGGGACGATCACCACAGAAAGGGTGAATGCCATTATTAAAGAGAAGGCGCTTTGGGGACTGCTCTCTCAACAGCTCATGTATGTGTATAGCCGTCTCTATAACAACGTAATGCCGCAGGGCGCGCCAACGGCGTATGAGATGATTCGCCAGCAGTTAATGAAGCTGACGGAAGAAGAGGAGGGTTATCGGCTCAGCGTGACGGCGGAAAAGTATATCAGGGAGAAAACCCACCTCTCCCGCAGCGGCGTGATGCGCATTCTGGCGGATTTGAAAACCGGCGGATTTATCGAAATGGAAGAAGGCAGGCTTATCAAAATCAACAAGCTCCCCGCTAAATACTGAATCTCAGGCACAAAAAAGGCCGCAGTTGCGGCCTTTTCAACATTACTTTCTCAATGGACGTGAACGCCCAACCGCCAGGCAAAGTAGATCTCTTCTTTCAGCTCATTCGAAGAGAGCGCCAGCAAATCTGTAAATTCCAGCTCAAGCTGTTTCAGCTTTTTCAGGTACTGCGCCGGGGACAAATTGCTCTTATCGCGACGTAAATATTCAATTGCCAGCTGTGTTGGGGTTATTTCAGTATCCATGATGTCCTCGCTTATGTACAAAACCTGACCAGTATATCACAACCCGCTGGCTAGTTTTTGACCAAAGGCAAAACATCTGAAAACTTTACACAACCGCTGTCGTCAACCTTGAAGAGCAGCACAGGCGATCCTGCTCGTCGAGAATGTCAATCTGCCACACCTGGTGGCGACTGCCGGCGTGCAGCGCGCGGCACACGCCGCGCACGCGCCCGCTGCGTACCGAGCGGATATGATTAGCATTCACCTCAAGTCCGACCACCTTCTGCTCCCCTTCGGTACAGAGATATCCCGCCACCGAGCCCAGGGTTTCGGCCAGCACGACGGACGCCCCGCCGTGCAATAAACCAAACGGCTGGTGGGTGCGACGATCGACAGGCATGGTGGCCTCAATGTCATCGTCGCCAATGCGGGTGAACTGGATATCCAGCAGCCCCACCATATTCCCCTCGCCCATGGCGTTCAGCGCCTGCAGCGTCACGGCACGTTTCCAGATCATCCAATTATCTCCAGTAAAGCCTGCAATGGGTGGCGTACGCCGTTACCCTCTACCCGTTTCACCTGGCTGCGGCAGGAGTATCCCGTCGCCAGACAGCGGTTTCGCGGCAAGCGCTGCATCGCCTGATGCCAGGACAGCTCATAAATGCCGAGCGAGTTGGCGTGGTTTTTCACTTCGTGTCCGTACGTGCCGGCCATGCCGCAGCAGCCCACGCTAACGCTCTCCAGCTTCGCGCCGAAGCGGGCAAAGACGGACGCCCACTGCGCGGGGGCGCCAGGCAGCGCGGTGACTTCCGTGCAGTGTCCGAACAGATACCACGGCTCACCGCTGACGTCCTGAACCGCTTTGTCTTCCAGGGCCGTCGGCAGCCACTCGTGCACCAGCATGACGTGGAAATCACCGCGCTTATCGCCCAGCGTCTGCCTGTATTCATCGCGGTAGCACAGCACCAGCGCCGGGTCGACGCCGACCATCGGTATCCCGAGTTGCGCCACGCGGTTTAAGAAGTCAGATGTTTTCTGCGCGGTCTTCGCAAAGCGCGTCAGGAAGCCTTTTATGTGCTGCGCCTTGCCGTTGGGCGAGAACGGCAGCACAACCGGCTGATAGCCCAGCTTTTCCGACAGGCGGATGAAGTCCGCAACCACCTGGGCATCGTAGTAGCTGGTAAACGGATCCTGCACCACCAGCACCACCTTCGCTTTTTGCTCAGGCGTGAGCGCCTCCAGCTGCTCCAGGGTCATGTTCGCCGAACGATGCCCGACGAGCTGGCGCTGCAGAGACGGCACCGACAGCAGCGGCAGATCGACCATGCCGATATGCTTTTCGGAAAGCTTGCGCACCAGCGGCTGGTTGATAAAGAAGTTGAAGGTCTTCGGCGCGCGCGCCATCAGCGGCGCATAGCTCTCTACCGTCGCCACCAGATGGTCGCGCACCGGACGCAGATAGCGCGTGTGGTAAAGCTGCAGGAAGCGCGAGCGGAATTCAGGGACGTCGATTTTAATCGGGCACTGGGTAGAGCAGGCTTTACAGGCCAGACAGCCGGACATCGCCTCTTTCACCTCATGGGAGAAATCATACTCGCCCTTGTTGGCATGCCAGCTGTTGCGGGTGCGCTCAATCAGCGAGCGCAGGCTGGCCCGTTTTTCCGGCAGCTCCTGCTCCAGCTTGAGGGGATCGACGCCACGGTCGGCCAGCAGACGCAGCCACTCGCGCACCAGCGTCGCCCTCCCTTTCGGCGAATGAATGCGGTTGCTGGTGATTTTCATTGACGGACACATCGGGCTTTTCACATCAAAGTTAAAGCACAGGCCGTTGCCGTTGCACTCCATCGCGCCGCGCCAGGAGGAGCGTACCGCAATGGGGATCTGTCTGTCGTAGGTGCCGCGCTTGACGGCATCCACCTGCAGCATGGGGGCATCCACCCCTTCAGGCGGGCAGATTTTGCCCGGGTTGAGGCGGTTATGCGGGTCGAAGGCCGCTTTCACCTTGCGCAGCTCCGCATAGAGCTGTTCGCCGAAGAACGCCGGGCTGTATTCTGCGCGGAACCCTTTCCCGTGCTCGCCCCACAGCAGACCGCCGTATTTGGCGGTTAAGGCCACCACGTCGTCGGAGATCTGCTTCATCAGGATCTCCTGCTGAGGGTCGCACATATCCAGCGCCGGACGCACGTGCAGCACCCCGGCATCGACGTGGCCAAACATGCCGTAGCTCAGGCCGTGGCTGTCCAGCAGGGCGCGAAACTCGACGATATAATCCGCCAGATGCTCAGGCGGCACGCAGGTATCTTCGGCAAAAGGAATGGGCTTCGCGGCCCCTTTCGCATTGCCGAGCAGACCCACGGCTTTTTTACGCATCGCATAGATACGCTCAATCCCGGCCAGATCGTTACAGAGCTGCCAGCCGATCACGCCGCCTTCGCCCTGCGAAATCAGCTCATCCAGCCGCTGGCAGAGCGTGGTGACTTGGCTCTCAATCAGCTCCGCGTCGTCGCCAGCAAATTCCACGATGTTAAGACCGAGCATCTCTTTGTCCGGCACGTCGGTAATGAGATCGCTGACGGAGTGCCAGACAATATCTTCCCGTGCCAGGTTGAGCACTTTGGAGTCGACCGTCTCAACGGACAGCGCTTTCGCCTCCACCATAAACGGCGCATTGCGCAGCGCGGAGTCGAAAGAGTCATATTTGACGTTCACCAGACGACGCACCTTCGGCAGGCGGGTGATATCCAGCCGCGCCTCGGTGATAAACGCCAGCGTCCCTTCGGAACCGGTGAGCACGCGGGTTAAATCGAACTGGGTCAGGTCGTCGTTAAAGACGTGGCGCAGGTCGTAGCCCGTTAAGAAGCGGTTCAGTTTGGGGAATTTGTCGAGAATAAGCTGGCGGTTGTCGCGGCAGCGCTCCAGCACGGTACGGTAGATGCGTCCGCTGGCGGTGTTATCTTTACCCAGCGTTTCCGCCAGTTCGACCGGCATCGGCTGCGTATCGAGAATATCGCCGCCCAGCAGAACGGCCCGCACGCCCAGCACATGATCGGAGGTTTTGCCGTAGACCAGCGAGCCCTGACCGGAGGCATCCGTGTTGATCATCCCGCCGAGGGTCGCGCGGTTACTGGTGGAAAGTTCCGGGGCAAAAAAGTAGCCGTAAGGCTTGAGGTACTGGTTAAGCTGATCTTTGATAACGCCCGCTTCGACCCGCACCCACCCCTCTTCCGGGTTGATCTCAATGATGCGGTTCATATAGCGCGACATATCAACAATGATGCCCTGGTTCAGCGCCTGACCGTTGGTCCCGGTGCCGCCGCCGCGCGGCGTAAAGACCAGCGAGGCGAAGCGCTCCTGCGTGGCCAGCCGGGCAATCAGCGCCACGTCGGCCGTAGAACGAGGGAAAACGACGGCATCGGGAAGAAGCTGATAAATACTGTTATCGGTTGCCATCGTCAGCCTGTCGGCATAGTTCGTGGCGGTATCACCTGTAAAACCCTGTTGCTCCAGTGCCTGCAAAAAATTAAGCACCAGCTGAACGACGCCGGGTGCCTGGGAAATCTGTGGGATCATGACTGTCGACCCTAATTAGAGTAAGGTGAAATCGTTTGCGTTGTGTCCGGAAAGTTTTATCACATTTTTTTCTTATGTGCTTCGTAGAATTACGGGCAAAATCCGCCTGTCAAAAACCGCTGAGATCATTAATGATTAAAGAGATGCGGTTTTCCGTTCCCGCCAGCCGCGCTGGCGTTCTTTTAAGGAAAGTTTCATTTATGGTCAATCTTCGCCAGCCCAGGGATGTTGCGCAAATTTTGCTGTCGGTGCTGTTCCTGGCCCTCATGATCATTGCGTGTCTGTAGATTGTTCAACCCTTTATTCTTGGCTTCGCCTGGGCCGCGACCGTTGTCGTTGCCACGTGGCCTCTGCTGCTGCGCTTGCAGAAGCTGCTGTTCGGCCGCCGCGGGTTAGCGGTGCTGGTCATGACGCTGCTGCTGTTCCTGCTGTTTATTATTCCCATTGCGCTGCTGGTAAACAGTCTCGTCGACTCCAGCGGCCCGGTGATCCGCACCGTGACCAGCGGCGATCTCACGCTGCCGGATCTCGCCTGGCTGAACAGCATTCCGGTCGTGGGCGCCAAGCTCTACAGCGGCTGGCACAGCCTGCTGGAGATGGGCGGCAGCGCGCTGATGGCAAAAGTGCGCCCGTATATTGGCACCACCACCACCTGGTTTGTGGGTCAGGCGGCGCATATTGGCCGCTTTATGATGCACTGTACCCTGATGCTGCTCTTCAGCGCCCTGCTTTACTGGCGCGGTGAGCAGGTGGCTTTGGGCGTTCGTCACTTTGCCACCCGCCTGGCGGGCAAACGCGGTGACGCTGCGGTACTGCTGGCGGCGCAGGCCGTACGCGCGGTGGCGCTGGGCGTGGTGGTCACCGCGCTGGTGCAGGCGGTGCTGGGCGGTATTGGTCTGGCGATTTCCGGCGTACCGTATGCCACGATATTCACCGTTGTCATGCTGATGACCTGTCTTGCACAACTGGGGCCGCTGCTGGTGCTGGTGCCCTGCATTATCTGGCTCTACTGGACGGGAGATACCACGTGGGGAACGGTGCTGCTGGTCTGGAGCTGCGTGGTCGGTACCATGGATAACGTCATTCGCCCGATTCTCATCCGTATGGGCGCCGACCTGCCGCTGATCCTGATCCTCTCCGGGGTGATTGGCGGCTTGATTGCCTTCGGCATGATTGGCCTGTTTATCGGCCCGGTGCTGCTCGCCGTTACCTGGCGTCTGTTCTCCGCCTGGGTGCATGAAATTCCGCCGCCGGGAACGGATCCGGACGTGATTTTGAGCGAACTGGAAGAGCTGGAAGAGAAGAACACGCATTAAGTTTTTGCCGGGTGGCGCTAACGCTTACCCGGCCTACATTCCCCCACCCAATACTTTAACACTGCTAAAGTATTTATTCGTTGAACACTGGTCAGACCCGCAATTTCTGCACTCAATCTGCTCATAACCTCAAGAAATCTTTATATCTCTTTAACTATTGAGACGAATCCGATCGACGCTAAAAGCGGACATGCCTACTATTAGCACACGGTTATAAATCAACACCTTGATTTATAAGCATGGAAATCCCCTGAGTGAAACAACGAATTGCTGTGTGTAGTCTTTGCCCATCTCCCACGATGGGCTTTTTTTTATCCTGACTACGCGCGCGTAACCTCACAGGTACTGAGCATCCGCCACTCGGCAGGCAGCACCCGCGTTTCCCCGGTCACATTGACCGTCACCACCTGGCGGATATCCGCCGACGATGCGCCAACCTGCAGTTCAAACTCGCCCGGCTCAACGATGCGTTTCCCGTCGCGACGGGTGAAGTTGAACATCTCCACCGGCAGCGTAAAGCTGAGCGTGGCGGTTTGGCCCGGCGAGAGCGTGACGCGCTGGAAGGCCTTCAGCTCCTGGAGCGGCCGAACCTGGGTGGCGACCTTATCCCTGACGTAAACCTGCACCACCTCGCTGCCGCTGCGCTCTCCGGTATTGGTGATATCCACGCTCAGCGTCACCTCGCCGTCGACCGGCACGCTGCTTTCAGCGACGCGGGCAGCATTCCAGCGAAACGTCGTCCAGCCGAGGCCGAAGCCAAACGGATAACGTGAACCGAAGTGGAACGCAAACGGCGTGCCGCCGCTTTTGAGCTTGTGATTGTAGTAATACGGCATGGCCCCGGCGCTTTTCGGCACGCTCACCACCAGACGCCCCTGCGGCTCTGCCCGTCCCGTTAACACGTCCGCAATCGCCCAGCCCCCTTCCTGCCCCGGTGCCCACGCCACGATCAGCGCGGCCACCTTGTCCTCCAGGCCCTGAAGAGTGTAAGGACGCCCGCCGGTCATCACGACAATCACCGGTTTGCCCGTCGCCACCAGCGCCTCCAGCAGCTGCTGCTGAACACCCGGCAGATTCAGGGAATCGGTGTCGGAACCTTCCCCCACGGTACCGCTCTGGAACAGCCCGGCGAGATCGCCCACGCAGGCCACCACCACGTCACTCTCCTGCGCGGCGTTGACCGCCTCGGGGATAAGGGCGGTGCTTTGCGACACGGGAGACTGCTGCATCGGTTTACCGCCGCTGTCGCCCGGGAAGACCGGCGCACCCGCCATCCGTTTCTCGATGATGTGACACCCTTTCGCGTAGCGCACGTTCGATGCACCCAGGTACTGCTCCAGCGCCGCGCGCGGGGTCGTCACCTGCGAGGTCTCCTCCACCATATCGCTGATGATCAGATGCACCGGAAAGCTGTAGCCGCTGAGCAACGCCAGCGGATCGTCTGCCGTCGGCCCCACCACCGCCACGCGGGGTTTACCATTCAGCGGCAGAATGCCGTTGTTTTCCAGCAGCGTGACCGATTTTGTCGCCACCTCCCGCGCCACCTGGCGGGTCGTCTCATTTTGCAGATCGATGCCGTTTTCATCGGCATACGGGTTCTCAAACAGGCCGAGGCGGAATTTTTCGGTCAGCACACGGCCCACGATCTCATCCACCTTCACCATGGAAATCAATCCACACTCAACGGCGTCTGCCAGATGCCGCGCGCAGTCATCTTTCGGCAGCTCAACGTCCAGCCCGGCGTTGAAGGCCAGCGCGGCGGATTCGGCCGCATCGTGGGAAATCCCATGATGCTGGTGTAGGAGGCTGACGCCGCCGTAGTCCGCCACAATAATGCCGTCGAAGCCCCACTGTTCGCGCAGGATGGTGGTCAGCAGGAAGCTGTCGCTGTGCCCCGGCTGGTTATCGATATCGTGGTAGGCGGGCATGACCGAACCGGCGTTTGCCAGCTTCACCGCCATTTCAAACGGCAGCAGGAAGGTGTCGTTCAGTTCGCTAAAACCCAGATGTACCGGCGCATGGTTGCGCGCCCCTTCGCTGAACGAGTGACCCACGTAGTGCTTGAGCGTCGCCAGCAGGTCGCGCTTATCGCCCTGTAAGCCCTTCACGTAGGCGGTCGCCATCACGCCCACCAGCCAGGGATCTTCCCCGAAGGTCTCTTCGGTTCGCCCCCAGCGCACGTCGCGGGAAACGTCCAGCACCGGCGCCAGCCCCTGCTGGCAGCCGACGGATCGCGCCTCTTTGCCAATCTGCTCTGCCGCGCGCTGCACCAGCTCCGGATCCCAGCTCGAACCGTAGTTCAGCGACGACGGGAACAGCGTGGCGTCTTTGCACAGCAGCCCCACCAGGCACTCTTCATGGAACAGGGCCGGAATGCCGAGGCGCGTCTCCTCCATCATCATGCGCTGCAGGCGGTTAGCGGCGCGCACGCCGGTTTTCGCGTCAACGATATGGGTACCCAGCGGACGGGTGATCTGCCCGACGCCCAGCTTCAGCCGTTCGCTCAGTGCAGCCTGCTCGCTCACGCCGGCGAATTCGTCGCTCAGATCGCTGCGCTCGCGGTGGTTGCCGTTTTCATCGAGGATCAGCCAGTACGCATGCATCTGGGCGAACTTCTCTTCCGGGGTCATACGCGCCAGTAAATCGGCGACGCGCTCGTGCACGGGACGTCCCGCGTCCTTATAGATAGCTGTCATGTTTTACTCCTGTAGTGCGGAAGGGGTTGCCGGGCTGAGCGGCCCTGCTTCGGGTCACACCTCACGCTTGCTGGCCAGCTCCCGGGCGATGGAATCCACCAGCCGGCTGTTAAGCTTGTAGATTGAAAGCAGCGCGACCATGCAGAGGAACAGCGCGCAAGGGATAAGGGTAAACAGGGCGTTGATCGTAGAGAGCACGTGCGGCGCCTGGGCTGCCTGTCCCGGGGCGTAATCCACCATGCCAAGCACCCAGCCGACGACCGCGCCACCCAGCGCCAGCCCAAATTTGATGGCAAACAGCGCGGTAGAGAAAACCAGCCCGTCCAGGCGGCGGCCGCTGCGATGCTCTTCGTAATCGACCACATCGGAGAACATGGTCCACTGCAGCGGCGTGGTGAGGTTTTGCACAAAGCTAAAGACAATGTTGAGGCCAAAAATCAGCCACACCTGCGAAGGCGGCAGGAAGAAAATCAGCGCCCCGAAAATGACGAAGGAAATAATGGTCCACTGGTAGGCACGCACGCGGTCAAATTTCCCCAGCAGCCGTTCAGATAATAGTGCGCCGCTTAAGGAGGCGACCATTCCGGAAACAATAAAGGCAAAAACCAGCTCCGGGCGCAACAGCACATAGTTCACGTAATACATCGTGGCGGAACCGCGCGTTACCACCGCCGTTAACAGCAAAATATTAAACAGGAACACAATGCGCCACTGGCTGTTTCCGGCCAGCAGTTTTAAATCGGTGAGCATCGAGCCGGAAGTATCACTGCGCGGAGAATAACGCTCGCGGGTCATCAGGAAGCAGCAGAAAAACAGCACAATGCCCAGCAGCCCCATCAGACTCATGGCGTAGAAATAGCCTTTCTGCACGTTGCCCTGGCCTAACAATGAGACCAGCGGCAGGGCAATCACCGTCACAATCAACCCGCCGATAAACGACAGGCCAAAGCGCCACGACTGCAGGGAGTGACGCTCGCGCGGATCCAGCGTCAGCGAGCCGGGCATGGCGCAGTAAGGCACGTTAATGGCGGAGTAAATCAGGCTTAAGATCGCGTAGGTCAGGCAGGCATAAACGATTTTCGCCGTCGGCCCCACGTCCGGTACATAGAAAGTAATGAGGCAGCTCACGCCAAACGGAATGGCAAACCACAGCAGCCAGGGACGGAAACGGCCGTGGCGCGTTTGAGTGCGATCCACCAGCGCGCCAATGCACGGGTCGACAAACGCATCGACCACGCGCACCACTAAAAACATGGTGCCCATGATTGCGGCGGGCAGCCCAAAAACGTCCGTATAGAAATAGGCGAGAAATAACGTTGCCGTTTGCCAGACCAGCGCGCTGGCCATATCACCTAAGCCATAACCTATTTTATCTTTGGTACGCAATACAGAGGAGAGTGTCATTGTTATTTGCCTTTTTATCAGGTTAAAACGTATTTCAACCAGTTGCGCATCATCTGAAGGGAAATGCGCATGTAAGGCTCAAGTATTAGCAACGGTTTGCGCGCTAACAATTGTCTAAATTGACAGGCAAATTATGATATTTAGTTTTTTACTTTATTTGTGATGGGGAGCATATTCGGGCGGAAATAAAAAAGGCGAGGAATAATATCCTCGCCTTTTCGGGTCAGCGTGGCGTTACTTGTTCAGTTCCGCCAGGCTCAGCCAGGTTTGCACCACGGTGTCCGGGTTCAGGGACAGGCTATCGATCCCCTCCTCCATCAGCCAGGCGGCAAAGTCTTCATGGTCGGATGGCCCCTGACCACAAATCCCGACGTATTTGCCCTGCTTCTTCGCCGCGCGGATGGACAGGGAGAGCAATGCTTTCACCGCCTCGTTGCGCTCGTCGAACAGCTCGGAGACCACGCCGGAGTCGCGGTCCAGACCCAGCGTCAGCTGCGTCATGTCGTTCGAGCCGATAGAGAAGCCGTCGAAGTGCTCCAGGAACTGCTCGGCCAGCAGGGCGTTGGACGGAATTTCGCACATCATGATGATCTTCAGCCCGTTCTCGCCGCGCTTCAGACCCTGACGCGCCAGTTCGTCAACAACCGCTTTCGCCTGATCCACGGTACGCACAAACGGGATCATGATTTCGACGTTGGTCAGCCCCATGTCGTTGCGCACGCGCTTCACCGCATCACATTCCAGCGCGAAGCAGTCGCGGAAGCTGTCGGACACGTAGCGTCCGGCCCCGCGGAAGCCCAGCATTGGGTTCTCTTCTTCCGGCTCGTAGCGCTCGCCGCCCACCAGGTTGGCGTATTCGTTAGACTTAAAGTCAGACAGGCGCACAATCACGCGTTTCG
The DNA here is from genome assembly GCF_049238165.1 of Enterobacter cloacae complex sp. IR5422. Classification (NCBI taxonomy): domain Bacteria; kingdom Pseudomonadati; phylum Pseudomonadota; class Gammaproteobacteria; order Enterobacterales; family Enterobacteriaceae; genus Enterobacter; species Enterobacter cloacae complex sp. IR5422. The sequence goes on from NZ_JBMKHT010000014.1 coordinate 53,025, forward strand.
GATAGAAAGCGGCACCCAGCGTCGCGATCCCTTCGGTCAGACGGCCGACGTAGAACTCTTTCGGCGAGTCGTAGCCTTTCATCATCTCGCGGATTTCGTTCTGCAGCTTCGGCTCCTGGTCGTCAAACTCCAGCAGCGCACGCGGGTGAACGCCGATCATACGGTTGATGATAAATTCCAGGCGCGCCAGGCCTACGCCTTCGTTCGGCAGGCAGGCGAAGTCGAACGCGCGGTCCGGGTTGCCGACGTTCATCATGATCTTCAGCGGCAGGTCCGGCATGGTATCCACGCTGGAGCTCTTCACGCTGAAGTCGAGGATATCGGCATACACGTAGCCGGTATCGCCTTCGGCACAGGAGACGGTCACGTTCTGTCCGTCCTTCATGCGCTCGGTAGCATCACCGCAGCCGACAACCGCAGGAATCCCCAGCTCGCGGGCAATGATCGCCGCGTGGCAGGTACGACCGCCGCGGTTGGTAACGATAGCCGCCGCTTTCTTCATGATCGGTTCCCAGTCCGGGTCGGTCATGTCGGTCACCAGCACGTCGCCGGGCTCAATGCGGTTCATCTCGCTGATGTCGTGGATCACCTTCACCGGACCGGCACCGATGCGGTGACCGATAGCACGGCCTTCCGCCACGATTTTGCCCTGGGCGTGCAGCGTGTAACGCTCCATCACCTGACCGCGTGAGCGAACGGTTTCCGGGCGCGCCTGCACGATAAACAGCTTGCCGGTGTTCCCGTCTTTCGCCCATTCGATATCCATCGGACGGCCGTAGTGTTTTTCGATCTGCACCGCCTGCTTCGCCAGCTCCTGCACTTCGGCGTCGGTCAGGGAGAAGCGGTCGCGCTGCTCCTGCGGTACATCTTCAATTTTAACCTGCTTGCCATGCTCCTGGGTCGGGGCATAGATCATGCGGATTTTTTTCGAGCCCATGGTGCGGCGCACCACCGCCGGACGGCCAGCGGCCAGCGTAGGCTTGTGAACGTAGAATTCGTCAGGGTTTACCGCACCCTGCACAACCATCTCACCCAGACCCCACGCGGAGGTGATGAACACCACCTGGTCGAAGCCGGATTCGGTATCAATGGAGAACATCACGCCGGATGAGCCCACGTCCGAGCGCACCATGCGCTGTACGCCAGCGGAGAGCGCCACGCCGCGATGGTCGTAGCCCTGGTGCACGCGATAGGAGATGGCGCGGTCGTTGAACAGGGAAGCAAACACGTGCTTCACCGCCACCAGCACCGCATCGTAACCCTGGACGTTCAGGAAGGTTTCCTGCTGCCCGGCAAACGAGGCGTCCGGCATGTCTTCTGCGGTGGCTGAAGAGCGCACGGCAAAGGAGGCCTGCGCGTCGTCAGCGGAGAGCTGGTTGTACGCGTCGTGAATGGCTTTTTCCAGTTCCGGCTGGAAAGGTGTGTCGATGATCCACTGGCGGATCTGCGCCCCGGCTTTGGCAAGCTCGGTCACGTCATCAATATCCGTTTTATCCAGCAGGTCGTAAATGCGCTGGTTAACACCGCTCTGGTCTAAAAACAGGTTAAAGGCATCGGCGGTGGTGGCAAACCCGTTCGGTACGGAGACACCCATACCCGACAGGTTTGTAATCATTTCACCCAGGGAGGCATTTTTGCCCCCAACTCTGTCTACATCATTCATGCCGAGTTGGTTATACCAAAGCACCAGCGGTGACGAGCCATTGTTGGACATCGAAACAATCCTTTTGTGATATTTGATCGGAGTAAGAAACACCTGACTACGTATTTATACTGGCATAATTATTTCCGCTAAAAAAACGGTGAATCGTGTAAGCAATTTAAATTTTCAACTTTTCGGATACTTTCCCATCAACGATTAACCCGATGATTCCTCTATATTCAGCCAGAAACCCCAAAAATAAAGTCGCTATTTGAAAAATGAAATCCACTTTTCAGGAAAATCAAAAACAGCGTTTCATTCATAATTAGGATAAGTTCTTTGCTGTGTAAATTACTTTTTTAATTTATGCTTTCAGACAATTACGTCTGATATTCAGGGTGGGTAAAATGGATAGTGCTGTCGATCGTCACGTTTTTTATATTTCTGATGGTACGGCGATCACCGCCGAGGTGCTGGGCCACGCGGTGATGTCGCAGTTTCCCGTATCGATCAACAGCATCACGCTGCCGTTTGTCGAAAATGAGAGCCGCGCCAAAGCGGTGAAGGACCAGATCGACGCCATTTACCAGCAGACCGGCGTCCGCCCGCTGGTGTTCTACTCCATCGTGATCCCCGAGATCCGCGCCATCATTCTGCAGAGTGAAGGCTTCTGCCAGGATATCGTGCAGGCGCTGGTGGCTCCGCTGCAAAGCGAGCTGAAGCTCGACCCAACGCCTATCGCCCACCGTACCCACGGGCTGAACCCCGGCAACCTGACCAAGTACGACGCGCGTATCGCCGCCATTGACTATACCCTCGCGCACGACGACGGCATCTCGCTGCGTAATCTCGACCAGGCGCAGGTGATCCTGCTTGGCGTGTCGCGCTGCGGCAAAACGCCGACCAGCCTCTACCTGGCGATGCAGTTCGGCATTCGCGCCGCCAACTACCCGTTCATCGCTGACGATATGGATAACCTGGTGCTGCCCGCCGCCCTGAAGCCGCTGCAGCACAAGTTGTTCGGGCTGACCATCAATCCGGAGCGCCTTGCCGCCATCCGCGAAGAGCGCCGCGAGAACAGCCGCTACGCCTCCATGCGCCAGTGCCGGATGGAGGTCTCCGAAGTGGAAGCCCTGTACCGCAAAAATCAGATCCCGTGGCTGAACAGCACCAACTACTCTGTGGAAGAAATTGCCACCAAAATTCTCGACATCATGGGGCTTAATCGCCGCATGTACTAATATGCTAGTACATTAGCTCAGATTCAGGTATCATCATCGGCAACCACGGGGCTATGTCGCCCCGAACTTGAAATCAGCAGGGATTGGTTTAAGGTGATGCCCATCACTTCCCGGTAGTCTGCCGATGAAGCAAAAATTTTCTGAGACATTCCATGAATAAAACCGATGAACTCCGCACTGCGCGCATTGACAGCCTGGTCACGCCGGCTGAACTGGCCCAGCGGCATCCTGTTTCCGCTGCCGTTGCGGAACACGTGACGGCCTCCCGCCGCCGCATTGAAAAAATCCTCAATGGTGAAGACAAGCGTCTTCTGGTGGTGATTGGTCCCTGCTCCATCCACGATCTGGATGCCGCGATGGATTATGCAAAACGGCTTCAGGGCCTGCGGGACAAGTATCAGCACCGCCTTGAGATTGTGATGCGAACCTACTTTGAAAAACCGCGGACCGTGGTGGGCTGGAAAGGGCTGATTTCCGACCCTGACCTCAACGGCAGCTATCGCGTGAACCACGGCATCGAGCTGGCGCGGAAGCTGCTTTTGCAGGTCAACGAGCTGGGCGTGCCAACCGCCACCGAGTTCCTTGATATGGTGACCGGGCAGTTTATCGCCGATCTGATCAGCTGGGGCGCGATTGGCGCACGCACCACCGAGAGCCAAATCCACCGCGAGATGGCCTCCGCCCTCTCCTGTCCGGTCGGCTTTAAAAACGGGACCGACGGCAATACCCGTATTGCGGTTGATGCCATCCGCGCGGCCCGTGCCAGCCACATGTTCCTGTCGCCGGACAAGAGCGGTCATATGACCATCTACCAGACCAGCGGTAACCCGTACGGGCATATCATTATGCGCGGCGGGAAGAAGCCCAATTATCATACACAAGATATTGCGGCGGCCTGTGAAACGCTGGCGGAATTCGACCTGCCGGAACATCTGGTGGTGGACTTCAGCCACGGCAACTGCCAGAAGCAGCATCGCCGCCAGCTGGACGTCTGCGATGAGATCTGCCAGCAGATCCGCAGCGGTTCAACCGCCGTTGCAGGGATTATGGCGGAGAGTTTTATCAAAGAAGGCGCGCAGAAAATCGTTGCTGGCCAGCAGATGGTATACGGCCAGTCGATCACCGACCCGTGCCTGAGCTGGGAAGACAGCGAGCTGCTGCTGGAGAAGCTGGCTGCAGCCGTGGACACGCGCTTTTAACATCCTGCCGGGTGGCGCTGCGCTTACCCGGCCTACGATTCTTGCCGTTGTAAGCCCGGTAAGGCGAAGCCGCCACCGGGCTTTTGATTGCACAATATTGATCCTCTCACCCTTTTTTCACAAAAACGCTTGCCGTAAATTTGCAGTTTATTGATAATGATTATCATTGTTACATTGATTGTTATTTATAAACATTATGTCACGTACGGATAACAGCGCGGCAACGCCAGCAAAAACAGACACAGCACCAGCCCCTACCGAGCGTCGGATTGACAGCAAAACCCTGCTCGGCGATGCGGGGCGGGTCATTATCGAGCATGACGGCCAGCGCTATCTGCTGCGCCAGACCCATGCCGGAAAACTGATCCTCACAAAATAAACCAAAAACTTCGCCAGCCACCCAGGTGATCCCCAGGCAGCCAGCGCTTTCGATTCTTTATGGAGAGTTGCTATGCCACACCTGCCTTCCGCCTCTTTACGCCCGTCACTTCTGGCGCTGGCGATTGTCAGCACCCTGCCGGGCGTCGCGTTTGCTGCCGCAGACGAAATGACCGTCACCGCCACGGGCAACGCCCGCAGCGCCTTTGAAGCCCCCATGATGGTGAGCGTGATTGATGCCACCGCCCCGGAGAAACAAACCGCCAGCTCGGCGGCCGACCTGCTGCGTAACGTTCCCGGCCTGATGCTGGACGGCACCGGGCGCACCAACGGGCAGGACGTGAACCTGCGCGGCTACGATCGTCGCGGCGTGCTGGTGCTGGTTGACGGCGTGCGTCAGGGCACCGACACCGGCCACCTGAACAGCACGTTCCTCGATCCGGCGCTGATTAAACGTATCGAAGTGGTTCGCGGCCCGTCGGCCCTGCTGTACGGCAGCGGCGCGCTGGGCGGCGTGATTTCCTATGACACCGTTGATGCAAAAGACCTGCTGGAAACGGGTAAAAACAGCGGTTATCGTGTGTTTGGTACGGGGGCGACAGGCGATCACAGTCTTGGCATGGGGGCCAGCGCCTATGGCCGCACCGACACGCTGGACGGTCTGGTGGCCTGGTCCAGCCGGGATCGCGGTGATATCCGCCAGAGCGACGGAGCAACCGCCCCTAACGACGAGTCCATCAATAACATGCTGGCGAAAGGCAGCTGGAAAATCGACCCGGCCCAGACCCTGAGCGGCGCCCTGCGCTACTACAACAACGATGCTCAGGAACCAAAAAACCCGCAAACCACCGGGGCGGACAGCAGTAACCCGATGACCGATCGCTCCACCATCCAGCGTGACGCGCAGGTGGGCTACCGCATCGCCCCGGAAGGTAACGACTGGCTGAACGCCGACGCGAAGGTCTACTGGTCCGAAGCGCGCATTAATGCCCAGAATATCGACAACAGCGGTGAGTTCCGCAAGCAGACCACCAAAGGCGGCAAGGTGGAAAACCGCACCCGCCTGTTCAGCGACACGTTTGCAGCACATCTGCTGACCTACGGTGGGGAATACTACCGTCAGGAGCAGCATCCGGGCGGCGCGACCACCGGCTTCCCGGAGGCGAAAATCGACTTCAGCTCCGGCTGGCTGCAGGATGAGATCACCCTGCGCGATCTGCCGGTCACCCTGCTGGGCGGTACGCGCTATGACAACTACCGCGGCAGCAGCAATGGCTACGACGACGTGGATGCCGATAAATGGTCCTCCCGCGCCGGGTTGACCGTCAGCCCGACAGACTGGCTGATGCTGTTTGGCTCATACGCGCAGGCGTTCCGCGCGCCCACCATGGGCGAGATGTACAACGACGCCAAACACTTCTCTATTGGCCGCTTCTATACCAACTACTGGGTGCCAAACCCGAACCTGCGCCCGGAAACCAACGAAACGCAGGAGTTTGGGTTCGGTCTGCGCTTTGACGATCTGCTGCTTGCCAACGATGCGCTGGAGTTTAAAGCCAGCTATTTCGATACCAAAGCTAAAGACTATATCTCCACCACCGTCAATTTTGCCGCCGCGACCACCATGTCTTATAACGTCCCGAACGCCAAAATCTGGGGCTGGGACATGATGGCAAAATACTCTGCCGACCTCTTCAACCTCGACCTGGCCTATAACCGCACGCGCGGGAAAGACACCGATACGGGCGAGTACATCTCCAGCATCAACCCGGATACCGTCACCAGCAAGCTGGACATTCCGGTGGCGCAGAGCGGTTTTTCCGTCGGCTGGATTGGCACCTTTGTCGATCGCTCAACGCATATCAGCAGCAGCTACAGCAAGCAGCCGGGCTACGCGGTCAATGACTTCTACGTCAGCTATAAGGGTCAGGAGCAGCTCAAAGGCGTGACCACGACGCTGGTGCTCGGCAACGCCTTTGACAAAGAATACTGGTCACCTCAGGGCATTCCGCAGGACGGCCGTAACGGCAAGATTTTCGTAAGCTATCAGTGGTAATTCCCGTCGGGGCAACTCTTCAGAAGGATAAGAAAATGAATCACTACACGCGCTGGCTTGAGCTGAAAGAAGACAATCCGGGTAAGTACGCGCGCGACATCGCAGAGCTAATGAACATCAGCGAAGCGGAGCTGACCTTTGCCCGCGTGGGTCACGACGCCTGGCGACTGCGCGGTGAGATCCGCGAGATCCTGGGCGCGCTGGAGGCGGTGGGCGAAACCAAATGCATCTGCCGCAACGACTACGCCGTTCACGAGCAGGTCGGAAGCTTCACCAACCAGCACCTGAACGGCCATGCCGGGCTGGTGCTGAACCCGCGCGCGCTGGATCTGCGCCTGTTCCTCAACCAGTGGGCAAGCGCGTTTCACATCAGTGAAGCCACCGCCCGCGGCGAGCGGCAGAGCATTCAGTTCTTCGACCACCAGGGCGATGCCCTGCTGAAGGTCTACGCCACGGATAACACCGACGTTTCCGCCTGGGGCGACGTGCTGACTCGCTTTATCATTGCCGATAATCCACCGCTGGCGATGAAGGCACCCGACGCGCCTGCTCACGCGGAAAATGCGCAAGCTGCGCTCGTGGACAACGAGTGGCGCGCCATGACCGACGTGCACCAGTTCTTCAGCCTCCTCAAACGCCATAACCTCAGCCGCCAGCAGGCGTTTCGCCTGGTCGGGGACGATCTGGCCTGTCGGGTAGAGAACAGCGCGCTGGCGCAACTGCTGGAGACGGCGCGCCGGGACGGCAATGAAATCATGGTCTTCGTCGGCAACCGCGGCTGCGTACAGATTTTCACCGGCGTGGTGGAAAAGCTGGCGCCGATGAAAGGCTGGCTGAACATCTTCAACTCAACCTTTACCCTGCACCTGCTTGAAGACGCCATTGCGGAGACGTGGGTCACGCGCAAACCAACCGCTGACGGGCACGTCACCAGCCTGGAGCTGTTTGCCGCCGACGGGACGCAAATCGCCCAGCTGTACGGCCAGCGCACCGAAGGCGAGCCGGAGCAAAGCCAGTGGCGCAGCCAGATAGACGCCCTGACGGCGAAAGGGCTGGCCGCATGAAACGGTGGCTTGTCCTGTTCAGCGCCCTGCCCCTGCTGGCGTTTGCTGCGCCGCAGGAGAAAATCGTCACGCTCGGCGGCGACGTCACCGAGATTGTCTACGCACTCGGCGCGTCGTCTTCCCTGGTGGCCCGCGACAGCACCAGCCAGTGGCCGCAAGCGGCGAACGTGCTGCCGGACGTGGGCTATCTGCGCCAGCTCAACGCGGAAGGGATCTTGTCCATGCGCCCCACGCTGGTGCTGGCCAGCGCCCAGGCGCAGCCCTCCCTGGCGCTAAAGCAGGTTGAGCAAAGCCACGTCCGGGTTATCGCGGTTCCAGCCGCTAACGATTTGAGCGTCATCGACGAAAAAGTGCGGATCGTGGCGGAAGCGACGCATCGCGAGGCCGAGGGGGAAGCCCTGCGCGGCAAGCTGCGTCAGGCGCTGTCAACCCTGCCCACATCGCCACTCAACAAACGGGTGCTGTTTATTCTCAACCACGGCGGGATGACCGCGATGGCTGCCGGACAACAGACCGGCGCGGACGCGGCCATTCGCGCGGCGGGGCTGCAGAATGCGATGCAGGGGTTCACCCGCTATCAGCCGCTGTCTCAGGAAGGGGTGATTGCCAGCCGGCCCGATCTGGTGGTGATTTCGCAGGACGGCATCAACGCCCTGGGTGGGGAAGCGAATCTGTGGACGCTGCCCGGGCTGGCGCAAACCCCGGCAGGACGCAATAAGCAGGTGCTGGCGATGGATGATATGGCGCTGCTGGGCTTTAGCGTGCGAACGCCGGAAGCCATCCGGCAACTGCGGGCCAAAGCGGAGCAACTGCCCTGATGTCCCGGCGAGTCGCCCTGTCATTGTGGATGCTGGCCGCGCTGCTGGTCGTCACGACGCTGACGGCCAGCGGTATTGGCGCGCTGCGCCTGCCGATCAGCCTGCTTTGGAACGGCACCGACGAGGCCCTGCGTCAGATCTGGCTGACGATCCGCCTGCCACGCGTGCTGCTGGCGCTGGCGATCGGCGGTTCGCTGGCGCTCGCGGGCTGCGTGATGCAGGGGCTGTTCCGCAACCCGCTGGCGGACCCGGGCCTGCTCGGCATCAGTAGCGGCGCGGCACTTGCCGTCGCGCTGTGGGTGGTGCTTCCGCTCTCGCTGCCTGCACTGGTGATGCTGTATGCCCCGATGCTGGCGGCGTTTCTCGGCGCGCTGGCCGCCACCTTCGTGATTTTCCTGCTCAGCCGTCAGCGTGACGCTTCCCTGTCGCGCCTGCTGCTGGTGGGCATTGCCATCAACGCCCTGTGCGGTGCGGCCGTCGGCGTGCTGTCATGGCTCAGCAATGATGCCCAGCTTCGCCAGCTTTCGCTCTGGGGAATGGGCAGCCTCGGCCAGGCGCAGTGGTCGACGCTGCTGGCCGTCGCGTCGCTGATGATCCCCACCGTGCTGGTTATCTGGCGTCTGGCAGGGCCCCTCAACCTGCTGCAGCTGGGCGACGAAGAGGCGCACTATCTCGGCGTGGAGGTGGCCGCCGTGCAGCGGATCCTGCTGCTGTGCAGCGCCCTGCTGGTGGCTGCCGCCGTTGCGATCAGCGGCGTGATCGGTTTTGTTGGCCTGGTGGTGCCCCACCTGGTGCGCATGTGGCTGGGAGCCGACCATCGGGCCACGCTCCCCGGCTCGGTGCTGGCCGGTGCGCTGCTCCTGCTGATGGCCGACACGCTGGCGCGCAGCGTGGTCGCTCCGGCGGAAATGCCGGTTGGCTTATTGACCAGCCTTCTCGGCGCGCCGTGGTTCTTGTGGCTGATCTTTCGTCGTGGAGGTGCGCATGGCTGAACGCTATTGTGCAGAAAACCTTGTTTTTCGCGCCGGGCAACGCACGCTGATTAACGACGTGTCGCTGACCTTATCTCAGGGCGAGCTGGTGGCGTTGATTGGCCCCAACGGCGCCGGGAAATCGACGCTGTTGCGACTGCTTACCGGCTATCTTAAACCTGCTGGGGGACGGTGCAGCCTGGCGGGCACACCGCTTGCGGCCTGGCAGCCGGAAAGGCTCTCCCGCTACCGGGCGGTGATGCGCCAGAGCACGCAGCTCGGATTTGACTGGCCGGTTGAGGCGGTGGTCGGTATGGGGCGTGCGCCCTGGACCCGCACGCCAGAAGCGTCGGTGATCGAGGAGGTGATGGCCATCACCGGCTGTTTACCGCTGGCGGGCAGGCAGTTTGCCGCGCTCTCCGGCGGCGAGCAGCAGCGCGTTCAGCTCGCCCGCGCGCTGGCTCAGCTCTGGTGCGACGGTGCGCCGCGCGGCTGGCTGTTTCTTGATGAACCGACGTCCGCGCTGGATCTCTATCACCAGCAGCATCTGCTGCGCCTGCTGAAATCCCTGACCAGCCGGGGACATCTGCACGTGTGCGCGGTGCTGCACGACCTCAACCTGGCAGCGCTGTGGGCGGATCGCATCCTGCTCCTGCATAGCGGCCGGATCGTGTCCCAGGGAGAGCCGGAAACCGTGTTGCAGGCCGATGCGCTGGCGCGCTGGTACGGCGCACAGGTTCACGTCGGCAGGCATCCCGCTCACGCCGTGCCGCAGGTGTTTCTCGTCCCCTGACCGGGCCGGATTCTGACGACGCCGACTCCGGCCAGACACTAGCTTGAGCAACTGACCTCCAGCCGCTTGCCCCAGTCAGGCGGGCGGCTGACGTAATCATCATCCCGGTCGGCAAACGGCGTGCGCAACGCCACGTGCAGACGGTGTAACTCGTCGTACTCGCCCTGCTCGGCCTGCTCAATCGCCCGCTGCGCCAGCCAGTTGCGCAACACCATCGCAGGGTTCGTAGCGTTCATCTGCGCCTGGCGGGTCGCATCATCCACCTGCTCCTGCTGCAGCCGCGCGCGGTACGATGCAAACCAGTCGTCAAACGCCTGTCTGTCAATAAACTCATCGCGCAGCGGCGAGGCGGCACTGTGCTGCTCCGTCTGGCCCAGCATCCGGAAGGTGCGCGTGTAATCGCTGCCCTCGCGCGCCATCAGGGCAAACAGGCCATTGAGGATGTCGTTATCGCCCTTCTCCTGCGTGACTAGCCCCAGCTTGTTGCGCATCAGCGAGCCATACTCTCGCAGTAAGATCGCCTGATAGCTGTCGAGCGCATCATTGAGGGCATCAACGTCGATGAACGGCGACAGGGTTTGCGCAAGCCGCTGCAGGTTCCACAGGCCCACCGCGGGCTGATTGTCAAAACTGTAGCGCCCCTGATAGTCGGAGTGGTTACAGATGTACCCTGGCTGATAATCATCCAGGAAACCAAACGGACCGTAGTCAAAGGTCAACCCGAGAAGCGACATGTTGTCCGTATTCATGACGCCATGGGCAAAACCTACCGTTTGCCAGCGGGCAATCAGGGTTGCAGTACGGGCCACCACGTCCCTGAACCAGAGAACGTATTTATCCGCGTCGTCCTGCAAATGCGCCCAGTGGTGACGAATGGCAAAGTCAGCCAGCTGGCGCACCTTGTCCGGCTCGCGGCGATAGTAAAAGTGTTCAAAATGACCGAAGCGCAGATGGCTTTGCGCAATGCGCATCAGCATTGCGCCCTTTTCCACGGTTTCGCGCGCAACCGGCGTGTCGCTGGTCACGATCGACAGCGCACGGGTGGTGGGGATACCGAGGGCATGCATCGCTTCGGAGCCCAGGCATTCGCGAATCGTTGAACGCAGAACCGCACGCCCGTCGCCCATCCGCGAATAGGGCGTCAGGCCCGCACCTTTCAGATGCCAGTCAACCGTCTCCCCGTTGGGAAGCTGTTGTTCACCGAGCAGGATCCCCCTGCCGTCGCCCAGTTGCCCAGCCCAGACGCCAAACTGATGTCCGCTATAGACCTGGGCCAGGGGTTGCATCCCGGCGAGCAGCGTTTCGCCTCCCCAGACGCCAGCGCTCCCTGAACGCTGAAACAGCTCAGGCGGAATGGCCAGCTCTTCTGCCAGCCGATCGTTATGCCAGATAAGGCGTGAATTTTGTAACGGTGTGGGTTTGAGTGCGGTATAAAATCCCGGCAACTCGTCATGCCAGTGAGCAGTAAAAGACAGGGTCATAAGTCCTCCTGCTTTTAGTGTAGAGGGTTTACCCGGACTTAAACACGGGCGAAAGCAAGGGTTATCGCTGCTGAACCAGCGTAGTGACGTGTTCCGCCGAGACGGCAGGCCAGAGTGTTCCCTGCATGGCGCCAAAATTAAAGGACAACACGCGCTGCAACAGACCGTGGTCGTCAATGCCCGAGACAATCACAGACTGGCAGTGCGGCGTGATTTGCCAGAGGATGGCTCGCATAAATGGCTCAAAAGAGAGCTCTGAAGCACGCTGCTGAATGAAGCCTTTATCGAGAATAACCCGTTTAAATAATCCATCGTAGACCGCCTTGAGCGATGCAGCGCCTGCACCAAAGTTTGCCAGCACCAATGGGAAATGGATTGCCATTCTCGCCAGCTGAAGATCGTCCTTTCCGTTATTTAAACCTGGATAATTCTCATTAACAGTAAACTCAAGAAACGGATAACGCTCAAGAATTGAAACAGCGTTTCCATTACTTAATAAAAATTCAACTATTGCAGGTGTAATATTGATCCATGCAATTAACTGATGCTGAATAAAAAACAGTTTGCAGGTATCAAGCAATTGCAGTTTTTCGTTAAACAGCGCTAACTCTTCAGCCGCTGAAAGTCGTGGGATAACAAGCTCAGTGGGGATCCGCACATCGCTGTCGACGCCAGTAAAGTTAACCAGAATTTCTAAACCTTTAAGCTCCCCTGCGCTATTACGGGCAGGCAAAAGCAGCAGTTCAGACTGGTAAGCATTATCTAGCGTAATTATCATTGCACTCGCCCCGCATTAAAGATGAGAGAGGACATCCTGGAGCAATTGCCGACACAATTCCACTGTCTTGATTTTAATAAGATTAATTTCATTAGTTCCGTATTAATTTTCAGATTTTTCCCTGAATCTAAAATAATCTTATCCTGGTTGCAAAATAATAGCCAGTTTTAGATAAAACAGATACATGAGGAATTCGCTAATTTTAGGTAAATTTAACTTTAATCATCTTATTTGAGAAAAAACGGCATGTTATTCGCTACCATGCCGTCATAAGAGAGGTATACGACGAAGATTATATACGTCGTGCCTGCCAGAAATTTTTACGCCAGTAAACATTATCAAGAGAAGAGCGCATCACGCCGCGGCTCGTCGAGGCGTGAATGAACTGGTTGTCAGTATCATAAATGCCCACATGAAGTCCGCTTTCCCCCGATCCGGTTTTGAAGAAAACCAGGTCCCCGGGCAGGAGGTCGTCTTTATCAATTTCCGTGCCGATTTCTGCCTGTTTACGCGTTTCACGCGGCAGCTGTAAATCAAACTTGTCGCGAAACGTCATCAGAACGAAGCCGGAGCAATCTACACCGCCACGGCTCATACCGCCGTAGCGATAAGGCGTGCCGCGCCAGTTGCTCAGCTGATCGTTGAGGCTGGCAATGACGGTGATCGAATCTGAAAGCCGTGGGTTAGGCGGCGGTGCACGATGGCTACTGCATCCCGCAAGAAAAAGTGCGGCCATCAGGAGAAACCAGAATCGCATTTTCAGACGAATCCTCTGCTTTTTTTGTTCTTTTCGTAATTTAGCGTGCAATTGTGCTCACAGGCAAGAAACGCTTACTCCTGCCCGGTCGAAATCAGCATCTTATGGCCCTCAATATCCAGCCTGCGGAACGACATGTTGTACGCGCGGGCAAGATTGGGCGGCGTAAGAACCTGATCCCGCGTACCGCTGGCGATCATCTTCCCCTGCGACAGCAGCCACACCCGGTGGGCATGACGCAAGGTGTGGTTGAGGTCATGACTGCTCATCACCACGGCGATGCCTTTTCTACTGAGCGCACTTAGCAGGGTATCCAGGGCCGCCTGCTGCGCCACATCCAGACCGCTCATCGGTTCATCGAGAAGCAGCATCCGCCCATGAGGATTACCGGCCGGGTGGATCTGAACAATGACAGCCGCCAGACGCACCCGCTGCCATTCGCCGCCGGATAGCTGGCTGACATGCCGGGAGAGTTTATCCTCCAGCCCCAGCGCCGCGGCCACGTCCGTCAGCAGTGCCGTAGAATGTTTGTCGTGCAAATGCAGCATCAGATAGTGCCAGACCGGCATCGCAAAGGGGGGCACCTGCTGCTGCACGAGATAGCTGCGCCGATGCGCCAGCGAGACCGGCGACCACTCGGCCAGCGTATGCTCCAGCAACATTATCTGCCCTTCTCCGGCAGTCATGCCTGCCATCCGTGCCAGCAGCGTGCTCTTTCCTGCGCCGTTTGGCCCGACAAGATGCAGGATTTCTCCCGCATTGACGGCGCCGGTTATCGGCTCCAGACGTCCCTTCTCGGCAACGTCCGTGAGCTGCATCAGCAGCGACATTATTTCGCCAGCGCCAGCTTGATCGATTCCATGACGATCGGATCTTCAGGGGTCATATCCGGTGAAAAACGCTGTACGACCTGACCGTCGCGACCTATCAGGAATTTTTCAAAGTTCCACAGAATATCGTCCGGATAAAGCGGCGCGCGGCCTTTGCTGGCCATGCGTTCATAAAAACCGCTGCCTTCCGGCGCGACGGCTTTCGGTGCGGCAGCGATCAGCTTCGCATACAGCGGATGGCGGTCTTCACCGTTGACATCGATTTTGCTGAACAGCGGGAACGTTACGCCGTAGGTAGTGCTGCAGAAGGTTTTAATCTCCTCTTCGCTGCCCGGCTCCTGCCCCAGGAACTGGTTGCAGGGGAAGCCCAGCACGGTAAAACCGTCTTTCTCCCAGGCCTTCTGAATGTTTTCCAGCTGCTCGTACTGCGGCGTCAGGCCGCATTTGGATGCCACGTTGACGATCAGCAACACATTGCCTTTGTAGCCTTCCAGCGTGGTTTTATCGCCATCAATGGTGGTCACTTCAGTATTCAGGATATCTGACTGCATAGCATTTCCTCAGGTTGTCGATTTAACGTCCAGCTTTTAATAGTAGCCAGATAAAGACCGGCGCGCCCAGCGTGGCGGTCACCACGCCAATGGGCAGCTCTGCGGCCGTCAGGGCAAGCCTGGCGATGATGTCGGCCACCAGCAGCGTGACGGCCCCGGCAACCGCCGAGGCCGGAAGCAAGGTTCGATGGTCCGTGATTCCGCACAGTCGGAGCATATGCGGAATCACCAGACCGATAAAGCCAATCGCGCCCGCCAGAGCCACGCTGACGCCGACCAGCCAGCCAATGGCGATGACCAGCACATTACGCCAGAACCCAATCGGCATGCCCAGCTGGCGGGCTGAGGTTTCACCCAGCGCGAGCATATTCAACGGCTGCGCCTGCAGGGCAGCCCACACGATGACCGGCACCAGCAGCGCCATCAGCCAGCCCTGCTGCCAGTCGACGCCGCCAAAGCCGCCCATCATCCAGTACATGAGCTGCCGAAGGTCAAAAGAGGTCGAGAAGTAGACCGCCCAGGTCATCAACGCACTACAGATGATCCCCAGCGCCACGCCGGCAAGCAGCAGACGGCTGGTCGATAAGTGCCGTCTGGCAAAACGAAGAAGGATGAGCGTTATCAGTAATGCGCCGAGGATCGCGCTCAGGCTAATGCTCCAGCCGGAGAGTTCTCCTCCGCCCAGCATCACCGATGCAATCAGCCCCACGCCCGCACCGTTAGACACGCCGAGCAGCCCGGGCTCCGCCAGAGGATTCTCAAACAACGCCTGCATAATGGTGCCGCACAGCGCCAGCGCGGCCCCCACCAGCATCACCGCGACGGTACGCGGCAGACGAATTTGCCAGACGAAGAGCTGTCCGTCAGGTCCCCACCAGCTTTTGGGCCCTATCCACCGGTCACCGGCGCAGAGGCTAACGCCTGCGGCGACAATGAGCAGCAGCACCAGAAAAAGCAGGTGACGCCGATCGGAACGGTGCTGGAGATGGACATAATCAAGCATGTTTACGGTTTTCGTAGCGAGAGATGTAATTGATTTTACGGCGGGTTTGCCTGAGAGCGCAAAGAAAAAAGGCCGCGTGGGCGGCCTTTTTAGTTAGTTCATATTACTCTGCTTTGGGCGTTGCGTTTTCGACACGGCTTTTTAACTTCTGGCCGGGTCTGAAGGTCACCACGCGGCGGGCTGTAATGGGAATATCTTCCCCCGTCTTCGGGTTGCGGCCCGGACGTTGGTTTTTATCTCGCAAATCAAAATTGCCAAAGCCGGAGAGTTTTACCTGCTCACCATTTTCCAGAGCACGACGGATCTCTTCGAAAAACAGCTCTACCAGCTCTTTGGCATCCCGTTTGCTAAGCCCAAGCTTATCAAACAGATATTCTGACATTTCAGCTTTTGTAAGCGCCATAGGTTCAATCCCTCAATGATGCCTGGAATCGCTCTTTTAATGCCTCTACACATTTGGCGACGGTAGCGGCAATCTCCTCTTCTTCGAGTGTACGGCTGGTATCCTGAAGGATCAGGCTGATAGCCAGGCTCTTAAAGCCCTCTGCTACGCCCTTGCCGCGGTACACGTCAAATAAGTTTACGCCAACTACCTGATTTACGCCAACTTTCTTACATTCGGCCAAAATATCTGCTGCGGGCACATTTTCCGCGACCACAACCGCGATATCACGGCGGTTTGCCGGGAAGCGGGAGACGTCCTGAGCCTGAGGAATCACGCGGTCTGCCACCGGGTTCCATTCCAGCTCAAACACGATGGTACGGCCATTCAGGTCCAGTTTACGCTCCAGCTCAGGGTGAACAACCCCAATAAAACCAATGCGTTTGCCGTCTAAATAGAGGGCGGCGCTCTGGCCTGGATGCAGGGCCGGAATGGCTTCTGCGCGGAATTCAATTTCAGATAATTTACCGGTCAGATCCAGAATCGCTTCCAGATCGCCCTTCATATCGTAGAAATCAACCGTGCCTTTTGCCAGGTCCCAGTGCTCTTCATAACGGTTACCGCTGATGGCGCCAGCCAGCATGAGATCCTGACGGATGCCTAAATTTGCCTGATTATCCGGTACAAAGCGCAAACCGCTTTCGAAAATTCGCACGCGGTTTTGCTGGCGATTCTGGTTGTAAACGATAGTGCCCAGCAGCCCCGTCCACAGGGACAGACGCATCGCGGACATTTCGCTGGAAATTGGGCTTGGCAGGATCAGCGCTTCCTGACCCGGGTGGATCAGCTGCTGCAGCTTTGGATCAACAAAGCTGTAGGTGATCACTTCCTGATAGCCTTTGTCGTTCAGCATGGTTTTCACACGCTTCAGGGACAGGTCGGCTTCACGGTGGGTGCCCATCACCAGACCTGCCTGCACAGGCTCGTCAGGGATGTTGTTGTAGCCATAAACACGGGCCACTTCTTCCACCAGATCTTCTTCAATTTCCATGTCGAAACGCCATGACGGCGCAACGGCTTTCCACTCGTCCTGGCCTTCGGTTACGTCGCAACCCAGACGCTTCAGAATATCGGTCACCTGCGCGTCGGCAACGTGGTGCCCAATCAGGCGATCCAGCTTACTGCGACGCAGGGTGATGGTCGCACGCTTCGGCAGCGTGGCTTCGTTGGTGACGTCGATAACCGGGCCCGCTTCGCCGCCGCAGATGTCGATCAGCAGGCGAGTCGCACGCTCCATCGCTTTGTATTGCAGCGCAGGATCCACGCCGCGCTCGTAGCGGTGGGACGCATCGGTGTGCAGTCCGTGACGGCGTGCGCGACCAGTGATGGAAAGCGGGCTGAAGAACGCGCACTCCAGCAGGACGTTTTGCGTTTCGTCGTTGACGCCCGAATGCTCGCCTCCGAAGATACCGCCCATTGCCAGCGCTTTGCTGTGGTCAGCAATCACCAGGGTGTCGGCGTTCAGTTTCGCTTCGGTGCCGTCCAGCAGAACGAGGGTTTCGCCCTCTTTCGCCATGCGCACCACAATACCGCCTTCGATACGATCTTTATCGAAGGCGTGCATTGGCTGGCCCAGTTCCAGCAGAACGTAGTTAGTCACGTCAACCACGGCATCGATAGAGCGGATACCGCAGCGGCGCAGCTTCTCTTTCATCCACAGCGGGGTTGGCGCTTTCACGTTGATGCCTTTCACCACGCGACCGAGGTAGCGCGGGCAGGCATCCGCAGCGTCAACCTGGATAGGCAGCACGTCACTGATGGTCGCTTCAACCGGGGCGATCTCCGGCGCGTTCAGCGCGGTCTGGTTCAGCACGGCAACGTCGCGCGCCACGCCGATGATCCCTAAGCAGTCAGCGCGGTTTGGCGTGACGCTGATTTCGATGGTGTTGTCATCAAGCTTCAGGTATTCGCGGATGTCGGTGCCGATTGGCGCATCCAGCGGCAGCTCAATGATGCCGTTGTGATCGTCGGAAATACCCAGCTCGGAGAAGGAACACAGCATGCCTTCAGACGGCTCGCCGCGCAGCTTAGCCGCTTTGATTTTGAAATCGCCCGGCAGTACCGCACCGACGGTCGCCACGGCCACTTTCAGCCCCTGGCGGCAGTTTGGCGCACCGCAGACGATATCCAGCAGACGGTCACCGCCTACGTTTACTTTTGTTACGCGTAGTTTGTCCGCGTTAGGGTGCTGACCGCACTCTACCACTTCGCCGACGACCACGCCGTTGAATGCCCCTGAAACCGGCTCAACGCCGTCCACTTCCAGACCTGCCATGGTGATCTGGTTAGAAAGCGCGTCGCTGTCCAGCGTGGTGTTCACCCACTCGCGTAACCACAGTTCACTGAATTTCATTGTTCTGTCCTGCCCTTATTTAAACTGTTTGAGGAAACGCAGATCGTTTTCGAAGAATGCACGTAAGTCGGTGACGCCATAGCGCAGCATGGTCAGACGCTCCATGCCCATACCGAAGGCGAAGCCGGAGTAAACTTCCGGATCGATACCCACGTTGCGCAGGACGTTTGGATGCACCATGCCGCAGCCCAGCACTTCCAGCCATTTGCCGTTTTTGCCCATCACGTCAACTTCCGCAGACGGTTCGGTGAATGGGAAGTAGGACGGACGGAAACGAACCTGCAGATCTTCCTCAAAGAAGTTGTTCAGGAAATCGTGCAGCGTGCCTTTCAGGTTGGTGAAGCTGATGTTTTTATCAACAATCAGACCTTCCATCTGGTGGAACATTGGGGTGTGGGTCTGATCGTAGTCGTTACGATAGACGCGGCCCGGCGCGATAATACGGATTGGCGGCGCCTGATCCTTCATGGTACGGATCTGAACGCCGGAGGTCTGGGTACGCAGCAGACGCGTCGCGTCGAACCAGAAAGTGTCGTGGTCAGCGCGTGCCGGATGATGGCCAGGAATGTTCAGAGCATCGAAGTTGTGGTAATCATCTTCAATTTCCGGGCCAGTCGCCACGGTAAAGCCGAGCTCACCGAAGAAACTTTCAATGCGATCGATGGTGCGGGTAACCGGGTGCAGACCGCCGTTCTCGATGCGGCGACCCGGCAGAGAAACGTCGATCGTCTCTGCGGCCAGACGCGCATTCAGCACCGCGCTTTCCAGGTCGGCTTTGCGTGCGTTCAGCGCCTGCTGTACCTGCTCTTTGGCTTCGTTAATCACCGCCCCCGCTGCCGGGCGCTCTTCTGGCGGCAGCTCACGCAGGGTTGTCATTTGAAGGGTCAGGTGCCCTTTCTTCCCAAGATATTCGACGCGGACATTGTCTAACGCGGCAACATCTGAGGCCTGATTAATGGCGGCTGTTGCACTGGCAACCAGCTCTGCGAGATGTGACATGATTTTCCTCATTATGTCGGTGCAGACACCGATTTGGTGGAGTTATTCTCTCAAATTCAGGCACAAAAAAAGCCTCCATCGGGAGGCTTATCTGGCGCTGTTTTTCGTTTCATCTTTCACGCGCTAGCCTCCTGAAGTCAGGTGCTAAAGTAAAAGAAGAAGCGGAAAATAGCAGCATTCATGCTTGCGTTACCTTGTTGGGTAAAAACCGTTGAGACCTTATTGAAAAGCCTGCACGGGTAAATGTCAATCTTCTTACAGGGTTATATGAAAAGAGGGAGCCAGGCCCCCTCTCTCAACTGGCTTATGCCAGTGCTGCTTTCGCTTTTTCGACCAGAGCGGTGAACGCTACTTTGTCGAATACTGCGATGTCAGCCAGGATCTTACGGTCGATTTCAACAGAGGCTTTTTTCAGGCCGTTGATGAATTTGCTGTAAGAAATACCGTTCTGACGTGCTGCTGCGTTGATACGCGCAATCCACAGTTGACGGAACTGACGCTTACGCTGACGACGGTCACGGTAAGCGTACTGACCTGCTTTGATAACAGCCTGGAAGGCAACGCGGTATACGCGTGAACGCGCACCGTAGTAGCCTTTAGCTTGTTTCAAAATTTTCTTGTGACGTGCACGTGCAATTACACCACGTTTTACGCGAGCCATGTGTGCTCTCCTGTATCTATTCTAAGTTAAAAAAGTTAAACGAAACGACTTATGCGTACGGCAGGCACGCGATGACCAGGCCCAGATCGCCTTTAGAAACCATGGCTTTTGGACGCAGGTGACGTTTACGCTTGGTAGCTTTCTTAGTCAGAATGTGACGCAGGTTAGCGTGCTTGTGCTTAAAACCACCTTTACCGGTTTTTTTGAAGCGCTTAGCAGCACCGCGTACGGTCTTAATTTTTGGCATTTTAATAACTTCCACTTCGCATTGTTAAATAAACGAAACATAGGCGAACAAAACCTATGAAACCCGAAGGCTCCACAGATTTTGCTGCTTGAAGGCCTTACTGTTTCTTCTTAGGAGCGAGCACCATGATCATCTGGCGGCCTTCGATCTTCGTAGGGAAGGATTCGACTACTGCCAGTTCACTCAAATCGTCACGGACGCGGTTAAGCACTTCCATACCAATCTGTTGGTGGGCCATCTCACGACCGCGGAAACGCAGTGTGATCTTGGCCCTATCGCCATCTTCCAGAAAGCGAATCAGGCTGCGGAGTTTTACCTGATAATCGCCATCGTCGGTACCAGGACGGAATTTGATTTCCTTAACCTGGATAACTTTTTGCTTCTTCTTCTGTTCCTTAGAAGACTTACTCTTTTCATAAAGGAACTTGCCGTAGTCCATGATACGACAAACTGGCGGTTCGGCGTTAGGGCTGATTTCAACTAAATCTACTCCAGCTTCTTCAGCCTTTTCGATTGCTTCTCTCAGACTCACAATCCCCAGCTGCTCGCCTTCCAGACCTGTTAAGCGAACTTCCTGGGCGCGAATCTCGCCATTGATACGATTCGGACGTGCCGTTTGAACTCGTTTTCCGCCTTTAATACCTTATTCCTCCAGTTGTTGAAGACTGCGGCTGCGAATCTCTTGTTGCAGCTTCTCAATCACTTCACTTACGTCCAGGCTGCCCAAGTCTTTACCACGGCGGGTGCGAACGGCAACTTTGCCTGCTTCCACCTCTTTATCACCACAGACCAACATATACGGGACACGACGTAAAGTGTGCTCGCGGATTTTAAAGCCAATCTTCTCATTTCTCAAGTCTGCTTTTACGCGAATGCCCGCATTTTGTAGTTTCTGCGTCAATTCTTTAACGTAATCTGCCTGAGAATCGGTAATGTTCATCACCACCACCTGCACCGGCGCAAGCCAGGTTGGGAAGAAGCCGGCGAACTCTTCGGTCAGGATGCCGATGAAGCGCTCCAGAGAACCGAGAATGGCGCGGTGAATCATTACCGGCACCTGACGCTCGTTGTCTTCGCCAACATAAGAGGCGCTTAAACGCTGCGGCAGGGAGAAGTCCAGCTGTACAGTACCGCACTGCCATGCGCGATCGAGGCAGTCATACAGGGTAAATTCAATTTTCGGACCGTAGAATGCGCCCTCGCCCAGCTGGTATTCGAACGGAATGCCGTTCTCTTCCAGCGCCACGGCGAGATCCGCTTCTGCGCGATCCCAGGTCTCATCGCTACCGATACGTTTTTCCGGACGCGTTGAGAGTTTGACCACGATCTTCTCGAAGCCAAAGGTGCTGTACATATCGTAGACCATACGAATACAGGCGTTAACTTCATCACGGACCTGATCTTCGGTACAGAAGATATGCGCATCATCCTGCGTAAAGCCACGCACGCGCATCAGACCGTGCAGCGCACCTGATGGCTCGTTACGGTGGCAGCTACCGAACTCCGCCATACGCAGCGGCAGGTCGCGGTAGGATTTCAGACCCTGGTTGAAGATCTGAACGTGGCCCGGGCAGTTCATTGGCTTGATGCAGTATTCACGGTTCTCAGACGAGGTGGTGAACATCGCATCCTTGTAGTTGTCCCAGTGGCCGGTTTTTTCCCACAGCACACGGTCCATCATGAACGGGCCTTTCACTTCCTGATACTGGTACTCTTTCAGCTTGGAGCGTACGAAGGTTTCCAGTTCACGGAAGATGGTCCAGCCGTCGTTATGCCAGAACACCATACCCGGCGCTTCTTCCTGCATGTGGTACAGGTCAAGCTGCTTGCCGATTTTACGGTGGTCACGCTTCGCCGCCTCTTCCAGGCGCAGCAGGTAAGCGTTCAGGGCTTTTTTATCGGCCCATGCGGTACCATAGATACGCTGCAACATCTTGTTGTTGCTGTCGCCGCGCCAGTAGGCGCCTGCGATCTTCATCAGCTTAAAGTGATGACAGAAGCGCATGTTCGGCACGTGCGGTCCACGGCACATGTCGACGTATTCTTCGTGATGGTACAAGCCAGGCTTGTCATCATGCGAAATGTTTTCGTCAAGAATCGAGACCTTATAGCTCTCGCCGCGCTTCACGAAGGTTTCACGCGCTTCATGCCAGCTGACTTTCTTCTTGATGACGTCATAGTTCGTTTCGGCGAGCTCGTGCATACGTTTTTCGAGCGCGTCGATATCTTCCTGAGTCAGGGTATGGTCAAGGTCAACGTCGTAGTAGAAACCATTATCGATAACCGGACCGATCGCCATTTTGGTGTTTGGCCACAGCTGTTTGATGGCATGGCCCAACAGGTGCGCGCAGGAGTGACGAATGATCTCCAGACCTTCTTCATCTTTTGCGGTGATGATGGCCAGTGTCGCATCGTTTTCGATCAGATCGGAGGCATCCACCAGCTCACCGTTGACACGGCCGGCGATGGTCGCTTTCGCGAGACCAGGACCGATGTCCAGGGCAACATCCATTGGGCTAACAGCGCGGTCGAAATGGCGTTGGCTGCCATCAGGAAGAGTAATTACAGGCATTTTATATCCTTATTTGCAGTGATGCCCCACACATAAGAGCATATACAAAGAAAATAATCGTGATTTGACAATAGATTACGACACCATCTGACCAACAATCGTCAAATTGGTTCGTCATCATTCACCTGCCGGAAAATCAGACAACGCCGGATATACGGCAAGCCTTGCAATGTTAACACTAACAAAAGGGAGATTGCACCCTCTGCTGGCAGATTGATGTGCTGGCACTTTCGCATGAATTTGCAGGTTGCATATTCCCGGCGCTCGCAATTTAGAAATGCAGGGCTACTCTTGAACAGGTCTTTAAACCCAAAGGTGCATACCATGAACGTATCCAGTAGAACGGTTGTGATATTGAACATCCTTTCCGCCACAGGTTTATTGTTGATTCTCGCCGAACGATTCCACTGGTTCTGAACCGCCCCCTACGCTGGCATAACCCAATCGTTCCTGCGAAGGGGCATATTCAGGCCCTGTTTGGTAGACTGTGGATATCAACGAACAAGGATTAGGTTATGCCAACAAAACGATTTGCCGTAAAACACTGGAAAATGGTGCTGGTGCTGATTGCCATCTGCGGCGCAATGCTGTTACTCCGTTGGGCGGCGATGATTTGGGGTTAGGGGCGAGTACAGCTCATCAGAAGGGACGTCACAAGATCAGAGAGAATAAACGGGCCGACATGATCATCGGCCCGTCTTCATTACATTCTATAACCCAGTGAAACCGTGGTTCTGCGGTCGGTATGATCCGGTGCAGACTCTGGTGGTGAAGAGTTCCAGGTCACGTTGTAGGCGACTTTCAGACCAAAGTGTTCGTTGATGGCCACGTTGAGCGCCGTCTCAGAGTTCAGCGTCGTGTCGTCGGCACCAAATACAGAAACACCCTGTGTAAATTTGGTGTTATCAGTCATCTGCCAGGCATAGGTACCAGAAGCGTAACCGAGCGGTTGAGTTTTGGTATCGCCATTGGTGTACTCGTCATAACGCACACCGGGACCGAATTCAAAACGGAGGCTGTGTACCGGACCGTTCAGGAACTGACGACCATAACCCGCCGTGAACACGTCACGCTGGCGATAACCGTTGTAACGGTCGGTTAACCAGCTTGCCTGACCAAACAGGTAGTCATAGTCGGTCATGTTGTAACGGCTACGTCCGCCTACCGCATATTTCTCGGAAGAGCGTTCGTCATTAGCGGACGTATTGCTGGCATTACCCCACAGAGACCAGGCGGTGGTATTACCGTACCAGGTGAGCGTACTGTCCGCCGTCAGAGAAGAGCTTTTGGTGTTACCGGATTGTGCCAGGTACCCCGCGTTCAGGTTACCTTCAAACGGTTTTTTCGCGGTGGAGGGATCGTCCATGACAGTAAAAACGGAATCATCGGCGGTCGCGTTCATAGCCGCAAACACGCCACCCGCCAGCATCAGTGCAGCGGGCACTGTCTTTAAAAGCTTCATTTTATTAAGGAGTCCGTACAACAAAAAAAGAGACCACACGGTCCCGGAATCTTTCTTGAGGATCAATGACAAGGCGTCCAGAGAAAGGTAACAAATTATAAAAAGCCGCAAATAACATAGCAATGTTTTCTTATTTCATTTTTTGAATAAGAACGATCCCAAAAAGCGTTTTATTTTATATGTCTCCGGCCTCACTTTTATTCACTATTCATATTTAAAATCATACTGTTATTTAGATTGCCTTCCTGACAAATGGTGCCAGACTAAAAGGAACCCATGCTAAAAGGAGGTAATGATGGTTTCTATCTACACCCTGACGCTCTCCCCTTCCCTTGATTCCGCCACCCTGACGCCGCAGATTTATCCGGAAGGTAAATTGCGCTGTAGCGCCCCGGTCTTTGAGCCCGGCGGTGGCGGTATCAACGTGGCGCGCGCCATTACCCACCTCGGCGGCAAAGCCACGGCCATTTTCCCCGCAGGCGGTGCTACCGGTGAACATCTGGTCTCCCTGCTGGCAGATGAACAGGTGGCCGTAGAGACCGTCGAGGCGAAAGACTGGACGCGGCAAAACCTGCATGTTCACGTGGAATCCAGCGGCGAGCAGTACCGGTTTGTCATGCCGGGCGCGAAACTCACCGATGACGAGTTTCGTCAGCTTGAAGAGAAAGTGCTGACGATAGAAAGCGGCGCGCTGCTGGTGGTCAGCGGCAGCCTGCCGCCCGGCGTCAGCACGGAAAAATTAACCGCGCTGATTCAGGCGGCGCAGCAACGCGGTATTCGCTGCATCGTCGACAGCAGCGGCGAGGCCCTGCAAGCGGCCTTAGTGCCGGGCAATCTTGAGCTGGTCAAACCCAACCAGAAAGAGCTAAGCGCGCTGGTCAACCGCGAACTGACGCAGCCTGACGATGTGCGCACCGCCGCGCAGGAGCTGGTACGCAGTGGCAAAGCGCGACGCGTGGTGGTTTCCCTCGGTCCGCAGGGGGCACTGGCCGTCGATGAAACGTCGTCCGTTCAGGTTGTTCCACCGCCGATGAAGAGCCAGAGCACGGTTGGCGCGGGTGACAGCATGGTGGGTGCGATGACGCTTAAACTTGCGCAGGGTGCGTCACTGCTGGAGATGACGCGCTACGGCGTGGCGGCGGGTAGCGCCGCCACCATCAACCAGGGCACGCGCCTCTGTTCGCTGGCCGATACGCAAAAAATCGTCGATTACCTGTCCCGAAATTAACGTCTGTTCCCCTTCATCTGCATGAAGGGGAACGTCATCCCCGAGTCGCCAAACGCAAACTATCGACTATGCTAAGAAAACTTCCATGATAACAATGAGGTGAATTATGAGCAGTGGTGACATCACTCGTTATGTCGTAACCGTCAACCTTCATGAGGCATCGCTTACCGAGCTAAATGAGCTCAACAATGCCTTCACCCGGGCTAATTTTCTCCTCACCCTGACGGATGACGAAGGCAATATTCATGATTTAGGCACTCTGACATTTGGCCTGATCGGCGCGCTTAATAAAGAAGAGGTCCATGCGCTGGCCGCCAGCCTGGTGGAAAGTGTGACCGACAAGCCAGCCGAAATTGACGTCGACACCTGGGAAAGCTGGCAGAAAAAAGAACAATAAGTGCCCTGTATGAAATTAAACCGCTCAGGTGTGCGTTAGTTCGTATTTTTTTACCGCAATAATGCGCTAACTTTATGATCTGGCAGACAACATGGGAGAGTCAACATGTGGCAGGCTATCAGTCATCTTTTAAGGGAGCAGCTGGGTGAAGGTGAAATTGAACTGCGTAACGAACTGCCAGGCGGAGAGATCCACGCCGCGTGGCATTTACGCTACGCAGGGCGCGATCTCTTCGTAAAATGCGATGAACGCGAGCTGCTTCCGATATTTACCGCCGAAGCCGATCAGCTGGAGCTGCTGTCGCGCAGTAAAACGGTGACGGTCCCGCAGGTTCTGGCCGTCGGTAGCGACCGCGATTACAGTTTTCTGGTCATGGAATATCTCCCCGCCCGTCCGCTGGATGCCCATAACGCTTTCATTCTTGGCCAGCAGCTAGCGCGCCTCCATCAGTGGAGCGACCAGCCGCAGTTTGGCCTGGATTTTGACAACGATCTCTCCACCACGCCACAGCCCAATGCCTGGCAGCGCCGCTGGTCGACGTTTTTTGCCGAGCAGCGCATTGGCTGGCAGCTTGAGCTTGCCGCCGAGAAAGGCCTGGAATTTGGCAATATTGATGCCATCGTCGAACACGTGCAGCAGCGTCTGGCCTCCCACCAGCCTCAGGCGTCTCTGCTCCACGGTGATTTGTGGTCCGATAACTGCGCGCTGGGGCCCAACGGCCCCTATATCTTCGACCCGGCCTGCTACTGGGGCGACCGTGAGTGCGATCTTGCCATGCTGCCGCTGCACCCAGAACAACCGCCGCAGATATACGACGGGTATCAGTCGGTTTCCCCCCTGCCGCCCGGCTTCCTCGAGCGTCAACCGGTGTATCAGCTTTATACGCTGATGAACCGCGCCATACTTTTTGGTGGGGAACACCTGGTTAACGCCCAGCGGGCGCTTGAGCGCATGCTTGCCGCCTGAGACGCGGACGGGTGGCTTTGCCGCCACCCGTATCGGTTACAGAAAACCGAGCAGTGAGAAGAAGAAGTATCCTGCCACAATGATAATCACGGGAAGGATATAGAGCGGGAAGATTTGCAGGAAAATGGTGTGGCGCGGCACAACAATGCGGGATTCAATCTGCTCCCGGCTCATGCCTTCCGGGCCTTTGGCCTGCTCCAGAATGAGCTGGTCCTCGACGCCCTCGCGTAAGAAGCGCGTCTGACGGCTCATTCGCGCGCCAGAGGCCTGCAGCGCCAGCGCAACAAAGATCAGGGCGTAGATCACCCAAAAGCCGATATTCAGCTGATGCTGAAAATCCGGGGTCGGTGAGTTAAACCAGAAGACATTCAAGAATGGCGTATTAAAACGCATCATCTCAATCATCACATGCGCAAAATCAAGCATAACCGCATTGATACCCGGCTGTTTTTCGCTGTGATCGTACATAAATTTGAGTACAGAAATCAGCGTAGAAATGACGGCAGGAATAAAAATCACCCAGCCAGCAATACGTTTTAAGACCGCAATGCGTCCAGCTTGTTGATACGTCATCAGTTCCTCTTCATAAAGACGCGTTATTTGTGCCTAAGTCTACCTGCTGGTCATCAATTTCGCCCGCTCTTTAAAAGCAATATGCTAAATTGCAGAGTGTGCTTAGCACTTATCGTCTGTCGAACACCCTGGATAAGGAGACGTTGTGATGTCGACACCGCGCCAAATTCTTGCCGCAATTTTTGACATGGATGGATTACTGATCGATTCCGAACCGTTGTGGGATCGCGCCGAACTGGAGGTCATGGCCAGCCTGGGCGTGGACATCAGCCGCCGGAATGAACTTCCCGATACGCTGGGCCTGCGCATCGATATGGTGGTTGACCTGTGGTTTGCCCAACAGCCGTGGGCTGGACCGGGTCGTGATGAAGTGACTGCGCGCATTATCAGTCGCGCCATTTCGCTGGTAGAAGAGAGCAAGCCGCTGCTGCCCGGCGTACGTGAGGCCGTCGCGCTGTGTAAAGCCCAGGGGCTCAAGGTCGGCCTGGCCTCGGCGTCACCGCTGCATATGCTGGAAAAAGTGCTCATCATGTTTGAACTGCGCGACAGTTTCGACGCGCTGGCGTCTGCTGAGAAATTGCCTTACAGCAAGCCGCACCCGCAGGTCTATCTCGACTGTGCCGCTAAGCTCGGCGTGGATCCCCTCAACTGCGTTGCGCTGGAAGATTCCGTTAACGGCATGATAGCGTCTAAAGCCGCGCGTATGCGCTCCATTGTGGTGCCTGCGGAAGAAGGCCGCCACGATCCCCGGTTTGCCCTTGCCGATGCGAAGCTGATTTCACTGGCAGAACTCACGGCGCATCACCTGCGGGGCGGTTAAGCCCCTCCTCCGGTTTGTGACAAACAGTTACACCGTCACCTCTTCCGCCTACTGTATAAAAACCCTATACTGTATGAATTGACAGTTTTATGGGTTTTATCATGACGGCGGAAGGCCACCTGCTTTTTTCTATCGCGTGCGCAGTATTTGCCAAAAACGCTGAACTCACCCCCGTGCTGGCACAGGGGGACTGGTGGCATATCGTCCCTTCCGCCGTTTTGACCTGTCTGCTGCCCGACATTGACCATCCCAAGTCCTTCCTCGGACAGCGCCTGAAGTGGGTGTCGAAACCCATCGCTCGCGCGTTCGGCCACCGGGGGTTTACGCACAGCCTGCTGGCCGTGTTTGGCCTGCTGACGCTTTTCTATTTAAAAGTGCCCGAAAGCTGGATCGTCCCCGGTGATGCCATCCAGGGGATGGTGCTGGGCTATCTGAGCCATATTCTGGCCGATATGCTGACGCCCGCGGGCGTACCGCTGCTGTGGCCCTGCCGCTGGCGCTTCCGTTTTCCTATCCTGGCACCGCAGAAAGGGAACCAGCTTGAGCGCGTCTTGTGCATGGCGCTGTTTGCTTACGCCGTCTGGATGCCGCAAACGTTGCCCGAAAACAGTGCAGTCCGCTGGTCTTCCCAGATGATTAATTCGCTACAATTTCAGTTCAATCGCTTTATTCACCACCAGATTGAACAGTAAACCAACAAAACTATCCCATTTGTCATAACCCATTCCATTTGGATATAAGCGCGACATCACACTTCTGCTAACCTTCCGCCAACAGGATCGGTAAAAACCGACCCGATAATAAATCAGGAGAACGGGGATGAATTTTCCACTCATCGCGAACGTCGTTGTGTTCGTTGTATTGCTATTGCTTCTCGCGCAGGCGCGCCATAAACAGTGGAGCCTGGCGAAAAAGGTGCTGGTTGGTCTGGCCATGGGTGTCGTATTTGGTCTGGCATTACAGGCTATTTATGGCTCCGATAATCCAGTACTGAAAGATTCCATTCAGTGGTTCAACATTGTCGGTAACGGCTATGTTCAGCTGCTGCAGATGATCGTTATGCCGCTGGTATTCGCCTCTATTCTGAGCGCCGTTGCCCGCCTGCATAACGCGACCCAGTTGGGAAAAATCAGTTTCCTGACCATTGGTACGCTACTGTTCACCACGCTGATTGCCGCGCTGGTGGGTGTGCTGGTCACTAACCTGTTTGGCCTGACCGCAGAGGGTCTGGTTCAGGGTACCGCTGAAACGGCGCGTCTGACCGCAATTCAGACCAACTACGTCGGTAAAGTGGCTGACCTGACCGTGCCGCAGATGGTGCTCTCCTTCATTCCGAAGAACCCGTTTGCTGACCTGACCGGTGCGAGCCCAACCTCCATCATCAGCGTGGTTATTTTCGCCGCGTTCCTGGGCGTGGCGGCGCTGAAGCTGCTGAAAGACGATGCGCCAAAAGGCGAACGCGTGCTGACCGCGATTGATACCCTGCAAAGCTGGGTGATGAAGCTGGTTCGTCTGGTCATGCAGCTCACCCCTTACGGCGTGCTGGCGCTGATGACCAAAGTGGTTGCCGGCTCTAACTTGCAGGACATCATTAAGCTGGGCAGCTTCGTTGTCGCCTCTTACCTGGGCCTGGGCATTATGTTTGTGGTGCACGGCATCCTGCTGGGCGTGAACGGCGTCAGCCCGCTGAAATACTTCCGTAAGGTCTGGCCGGTACTGACCTTTGCCTTCACCAGCCGTTCCAGCGCCGCGTCTATTCCGCTGAACGTTGAAGCACAGACTCGTCGTCTGGGCGTGCCTGAATCCATCGCCAGCTTCTCTGCCTCCTTTGGTGCCACCATTGGTCAGAACGGCTGTGCGGGTCTGTACCCGGCGATGCTGGCGGTAATGGTTGCTCCTACAGTCGGCATTAACCCGCTGGATCCGGTCTGGATCGCCACGCTGGTCGGGATTGTCACCGTAAGCTCCGCAGGCGTTGCGGGCGTTGGCGGTGGCGCAACCTTCGCCGCGCTGATTGTGCTGCCTGCGCTGGGCCTGCCTGTGACGCTTGTCGCGCTGCTGATCTCCGTTGAGCCGCTGATCGACATGGGCCGTACCGCGCTGAACGTCAGCGGCTCCATGACCGCCGGTACGCTGACCAGCCAGTGGCTGAAGCAGACCGACAAAGCGATTCTGGAAAGTGAAGACGACGCCGAACTGGCGCATCGTTAATCGCTGTAGATATAAAAAAACCGCCAACAGGCGGTTTTTTTATGGCTGTTATTCTTCAACCTCTTCATCCTGGCGGATCTGCATCGCCCACCGCTGTGCGGACTCCGGCACCGTAAAGGTGGGAGAGCGACGGAAATGTTCGCCGATCAGCACAAAGGCCACGTATTTCCCCCGTAACTGCCACACATCGCGAAAACCCTCCACTTTCAGGGCATGGTCTGGCGGCGCGGGCTCAACGCGGGGCACATAGCTAATAACCTGGCGGTTTTGTTGACGAAGAGGTTTCATAAGCGACGGATTCACTAAAGCAAATTCTTGAAGCAGGAAAATTCTATGATAGCCGATCCTGCTGCCTTCCGTCGCGCTCCGAGTGGGTGAGATGGCTCCTTTCGTTAATGCTGGCATGTGAAAACTCTTAGTTCGCGAGCCATGTCACGACATTGTTCTATCCTTAATAGGGTTTTTAGCAATGGATAAAGGAGAAGCGTGCAATGTCGAACAAAGATAAAACACATCAATCACCGATTCATGGCACTGAAGAATCTCAACCGGGCATGGACTCTCTCGCCCCTTCTGACGGCTCTCACCGCCCCTCCCCGGGCCCTTCCGCACCAGGCGAACAGCCTACCGCACCGGGAAGCATGAAATCCCCGGATACGGGAAACGATAAGCTGAAATCGCTTGAGCCACACCGTAAAGGCGGCGAAGGTTTTGCGCTCACCACCAATCAGGGCGTGCGCATTGCTGACGATCAGAACTCACTTCGCGCAGGCTCGCGCGGGCCAACCCTGCTGGAAGACTTCATTCTGCGGGAAAAAATCACCCATTTTGACCACGAGCGGATACCGGAACGCATCGTCCACGCACGCGGTTCCGCTGCGCACGGCTATTTTCAGCCCTACAAGAGCCTGAAGGCGATCACCAAAGCGGACTTCCTCTCCGACCCGGATAAAATTACCCCGGTATTTGTGCGTTTCTCCACCGTGCAGGGCGGCGCAGGTTCGGCAGACACCGTCCGGGATATCCGCGGCTTTGCCACCAAGTTTTATACCGAAGAGGGGATTTTCGATCTGGTCGGCAATAACACGCCGGTGTTTTTCATTCAGGACGCGCATAAATTTCCTGACTTTGTCCATGCGGTAAAACCGGAGCCCCACTGGGCCATACCGCAGGGACAAAGTGCGCACGACACCTTCTGGGACTATGTCTCCCTGCAGCCTGAAACCTTACACAACGTGATGTGGGCGATGTCAGACCGCGGGATCCCCCGCAGCTACCGCACCATGGAGGGGTTTGGCATCCATACCTTCCGGATGATCAACGCCGAGGGGAAAGCCACGTTTGTCCGTTTCCACTGGAAGCCGGTGGCGGGTAAAGCCTCGCTGGTGTGGGACGAGGCGCAGAAGCTGACCGGGCGCGATCCGGACTTCCATCGCCGCGAGCTGTGGGAATCCATTGAAGCGGGCGACTTCCCGGAATACGAGCTGGGCCTGCAGCTCATCCCGGAAGAGGACGAATTTAAGTTCGATTTCGACCTTCTGGACCCGACGAAGCTAATCCCGGAAGAGCTGGTACCGGTGCAGCTGGTGGGTAAAATGGTGCTCAACCGCAACCCGGATAACTTCTTTGCCGAAAACGAGCAGGCCGCGTTCCACCCGGGGCATATCGTGCCGGGGCTGGACTTCACCAACGATCCGCTCCTGCAGGGACGCCTGTTCTCCTATACCGATACGCAGATCAGCCGTCTTGGCGGGCCGAACTTCCACGAGATACCGATCAACCGCCCAACCTGCCCGTACCACAACTTCCAGCGCGACGGGATGCACCGTCAGGATATTGATACCAACCCGGCGAACTATGAGCCGAACTCCATCAACGATAACTGGCCGCGTGAAACGCCTCCCGGACCGAAACGCGGTGGATTTGAATCCTATCAGGAGCGTATCGATGGCAATAAAATTCGCGAGCGCAGCCCCTCGTTCGGCGAGTATTACGCCCACCCTCGCCTGTTCTGGAACAGCCAGACGCCGATTGAGCAACAGCACATCATCGGCGGCTTCAGCTTTGAGCTGAGTAAAGTGGTGCGCACCTACATCCGCGAGCGCGTGGTCGATCAGCTGGCGCATATTGATGTTCAGCTTGCCCAGAGCGTTGCGGATAACCTGGGCATTACGCTGACCGACGAGCAGCGTAACCTCGCTCCGCCGAAAGAGGTTAACGGCGTGAAGAAAGATCCGTCGCTGAGCCTGTATGCGGTGCCGGGCGGCTCGATTAAAGGCCGCGTGGTTGCCATTCTGCTGAACGACAAAACCCGCGCCAGCGACGTGCTGGGGATCATGCAGGCGCTAAAAACCCAGGGCGTGCATGCCAAACTGCTCTATTCCCGCATGGGTGAAGTGACGGCCGACGATGGCTCTGTGCTGCCGGTCGCGGCGACCTTTGCCGGTGCGCCATCGCTCACCGTCGATGCGGTGATTGTGCCGGGCGGAGATCTTGCCAGTCTGCTGACCAACGGCGACGCCGTCTATTATCTGCTGGAAGCCTATAAGCACCTGAAACCGATCGCGCTGTCCGGCGACGCGCGACAGTTTAAAGCGCAACTGAAGGTGGCCGATCAGGGTGAGGACGGCATTGTCGAGGGAGATAACATTGACGATGCCTTCATGACGAAGCTGTTTGATTTGCTCGCCGCGCACCGCGTCTGGTCGCGAAGCAGCAAGGTCGATCAGATTCCGGCGTAAAAAAAGCCCGGTGGCGGCTTCGCCTTACCGGGCCTACAAGAGTTAGCAGGTCGTTCGTAGGCCGGGTAAGGCGAAGCCGCCACCCGGCAACTCTTACAGCTCCCTGAACGTCCCCAACCGATACCCGCGTTCGGCAATCGCGTATTTCAGCGAGGCCGACGTCAGCACGTCCAGCTCCGCCAGCCGCGGCCAGCAGTAGGCACTTTTACGCACGGTGTTATCGACAAAGGCAGGATGCGCCATCACTTCCACCGAGGTTTCACCGCGGGCAGCGGAATCATCCAGCACCTTCAGGAACAGCGCTTCGCTGATCTCTTCTCCGTAAAACGCGCTACTGAACCCCTCAGTGGATGTAACAGCGCAGTCCGGCAATCCGTGCACCTCGCGATCCACGCGCATCGCCACGCCTTTGCGCTGCGCAAACCCGGCGACAACAGGGAAAATTGCTGGGATCATATGCACGTGGTGATGGCTGTCGATATGCGTCGGCGCCTGACCAAACACATCAACGAAGCGGTTGAACTGGCACTCCAGCTCGCGGGCAATCTCTTCGAGCGGCAGAGCACCCTGCTCCGCCCGTTCCCAAATCCATTTACCCAGCTGGCCGTCGCGCGTCAGGCCCGGCATTGGCGAAAGCGGCATCCCGAGCGTCAGCACAAAATGCATGCCGACGCCCAGCTCTGGCACCTCGCGGCTCAGCTGCGCCGCGTGTTCAACCGCCTGAGCGTTAACCAGGGCCGTTGTAGAGGTCACAACCCCCCGGCGGCAGGCTTCAATAATGCCGTAGTTCTGACCTTTCGAGAGACCAAAATCATCAGCATTAACGATCAGCAGGTTTTCCATTGTGCGCCCTCTTATTGCTGTTTGAACTTCAGCTTCTCGATCGTGGCGGCAAAGTTCGGCAGCCATTTTTCATGCGCCAGAATCATCTCGCTGGCCAGCTGCTCCGCGTCGCGGTCAGAATGCACCAGCGGGCTGAGATTCAGGGCCAGCAGCACGTCATTGAGTTCCCCGCTCAGCGCCGCGTTGCTTGCTGCCACTTCAAAGCCTTTGATGGTATGAATCAGCCCCATGACCTTGTCATCGAAGTGGGTGATACGGGGATGCGGTTT
Source organism: Enterobacter cloacae complex sp. IR5422 (assembly GCF_049238165.1). Classification (NCBI taxonomy): domain Bacteria; kingdom Pseudomonadati; phylum Pseudomonadota; class Gammaproteobacteria; order Enterobacterales; family Enterobacteriaceae; genus Enterobacter; species Enterobacter cloacae complex sp. IR5422. Next base: position 87,371 of record NZ_JBMKHT010000014.1, read on the forward strand.
AGCCCCCTCGCGCCCCAGGATGCAGGTCATTTCGACGGCCCAGTCAGCCGGAATATTGTCGACATGGCCGTGATGCGGGGCGTTGACATAGTGCTCCGCCTGCTTGTCGTTGTAGATGGCGTTGATCACTTCACACGCCGCATCGGAGTAGTAGGCCCCGCCGCGCTGCTCCAGCTCTTTCGGTTTGACGTTCAGGTTCGGGTCTTTATACAAATCGAACAGCTGCTTTTCGACCTTCTGAACGATCTGCGCACGCGCGCCGCCCTTATAATACTCGCCCATTTCGATGGCCAGCATCTCTTTCTGCTTGAAGTAGTAAAGCAGGTACGAGCAAGGCAGCAGATTCAGCGAGCGGATCAGCCCTTCGCTGAACGGCAGGTCAAAGATGTTTTTCACCGATGCCGCCGTCAGACGACCGGAGGCCACGCCGTCGAGAAGCTCGGCAAAGCGCGATTCCCCGTTCACGATGACATCTTTAATAAACACCATGTGGTTCAGGCCGAACAGATCGATGGAGAGATCGTCGCTGTCGGTCAGCGCCAGCACGTCGCGGATAAACATCTTCATGCCGATCGGAATGTTGCAGACGCCGATAAAACGTTTGAAGCCGGTATGACGATAGACCGCCTCGGTCACCATACCGGCCGGGTTGGTGAAGTTAATGACCCACGCGTTCGGGCAGATCTCCTGCACGTCTTTGACGATGTCGAAAATGACCGGGATGGTGCGCAGGCCTTTAAACAGGCCGCCCGCGCCGTTGGTCTCCTGCCCCAGATACCCGTGGCTCAGGGGAATACGCTCGTCCAGCTCACGCGCCTTCAGCTGGCCGACGCGCAGCTGGGTGGTGACGAAATCCGCATCTTTCAGCGCCAGACGACGATCGAGGGTTTTATGCACGGCCAGAGGCACGCCCGCTTTTTCCACCATGCGCTTGCACAGGTCGAAAATAATATTCAGCTTCTCCTGACCTTCCTCAACGTCCACCAGCCATAATTCGCTGACCGGTAATTCATGATAACGTTTCAGGAAACCTTCGAGTAATTCCGGGGTATAGCTGCTGCCGCCACCAATGGTTACGACTTTTAATTTCTTCTGCATAATATCTCCCTTAGCGTATCAGGTTAATCGCCTGCAAGGTATAGCGTGCTCTTCCCGCTATTTGGGCAAGCCATTAAAGCAATATTCGTGGCGGGTAATCCGCCGACAGTTAATTAATTACCGTCAAATTTTTCCGGTAACTGTTCGGTGTGAATGACGTCAATTTCTTAAAGGTTTTAATAAACAGGCTGGGGCTGCTGTATCCTGACTCGTATGCAATATCGGTGACAGAATAGTTGGTAATTTCCAGCTGTTTTTTAGCAAAATTAATGCGGATTTCATTAATAATTTGCACGGGCGTTTTACGGTAATAACGCTGCGTCGCGCGGGTTAGATATTCCTGGGATTTGCCCGACAGAGAGACCATATTTTCCAGCGCATTTTCGCTGAACTGGCTTTTATCGTGCATCAGCTCAACGGTGCTGCGCAGCCATTGCGGAATATCATCCGTCACCTGCTGCTCTTCACGATGATGGCGCAGCCGGTTCATCACGTAGAAGGTCACCGTTTCAATAAACTCATCAAATTCATTGTCGCGGAAGTTAAGCGAGGCGATAACCGTTTCAATCCAGGTCATGAACTCGTTTTTGACGCGATAAACCTGGGAGGCCACAAAGCAGAACGGCACCAGCGGCAGATAGTGCTTCTCGAAAAAACGTCTGCTGACGCCCACATTCAGAATACGGGTGGCACCAAATTCGTAAAAGCTCTGGTGATAAGATCCCATCGGCAGGAAGACAAAATCCCCTCGTTCAAGCAGAACGCGCTTACCGTTGATCTCCTGGTAGTAGCGGCCGGTCAGAACAATCGTGAACTCGTAGTAGTCATGCTGATGCAGACCGCTGGCGCTCTCCGTTTTGTTGTAGATAACCACGTGAAAATTTTTGCCATTAAACAGCTGCTGTTCAAGTGCGGTTTTAATTTCCATCGTGCTGACCTCCTGCTACTCAGTCTGACTTACTGCATCTTCTCGTGAAGCTCAATAAGCTCCGCCACCAGCTCGCGTGCCAGCATCGAGGTCATCAGGTGATCCTGCGCGTGGACCAGCACCAGGCTGACCTTCATCTTCCCTTCGCCCTGATCGCTTTCAATCAGCTTTGTCTGCACCAGGTGCGCTTCGTTCAGCGCCGTGCGCGACTGTTCCATCATGGTTTTCGCCGCGGCAAAATCCCCCTGCTTGGCCTGCTTCAGCGCGGCGTAGGCCAGGCTGCGGGCCTGCCCGGAGTTGATGATAAGCCCCATCACCACTTCTTCGAGATCGTTCTCGACGGTTTCGTCTGCGACAATATTATCCAAATCTAACATCTTTAAGCTCCTTGTGGCTGGCGCGGGTTTCCCCGCGCCGTCAATCTTAGAATTTCAGTGAGAGGGCGATATCCTCTTCGCTCTCTTCTTCATCAATGATGGTGGCGGCTTTGTTCGCAATCGCTACGAACGGCATGTACAGCAGGGTGGCAATCCCGAGGTTAAATATCGCCAGCAGGAAGGCTGCGACGCTGCCGTTGGTGTTGAAGAAGGCGCCCAGACCCGCTGGCATGGTCCACGGTGCAATGTTGGTGACCGGTGGAATGATGCCCATGTAATACGCCGTCAGGGTGATAGCGGCCAGCAGCGGCTGAACCAGGATGAACGGAATGAACATGACCGGGTTCATGATGATTGGCAGACCGAACAGAATCGGTTCGTTAATCTGGAAGATGCCTGATGGCAGCGCCAGCTTCGCGACCTGACGGTAGTCTGCGCGACGAGAGACAATAAAGACCGCGATGATCAGACCCAAGGTTGCCCCGGTACCGCCCAGGAAGATATAGGAGTCAAGCATCGGCTTCGCCCACACATGGAAAGTTTTACCCGCTGCCAGCGCCGCGTCAACGGAGCCGTACTGCTGATACAGTGCAACGTTTTCCAGTGCCCACGGGGTCATAATTCCGCTGTCCAGCGCGGCCAGTGCCAGTGAACCATGCACGCCAAAGAACCACAGCAGAGAGGTGAAAATCACGTACGCCCAACCGACCACGCCACCCATAGACGCCAGCGGCGTAGAGATAGAGTCCATGATGATCTGGTGGAAGTTCGTGCCCCAGTGAGAGAGCGCCCAGGCGATAATCCCCATAATAGAGAGAATAATGAAGCCTGGAATCAACGCGGAAAATGAACGGGAAACGGAGGCCGGTACGCTATCCGGCAGGCGGATCACCCAGTTGCGACGGATAATAAAGGTGAACATCTCTGCCACCACCAGGCCGATAACAATACCGGAGATGATGTTAGCCCCACCCAACCAGTTGGCGCCCACAGCATAGGCTTCACCGACGCTGTACGGGGTCACTGTCATAAAGGCGGCGACGGATAATAACCCGGCGGCCAGTGGGTCCACTTTACGCTCTTCTGCCAGCGCCATCCCAATAAAGAAAGGCGCCATCAGCGACATAATCCCCAACGTACCGTTATAGACGTTGCCGCCGATGGCTTTAAAACCATTAAGGGTTTCAATTGTGGAAGCGTCTAACCGAATTCCTAATGAATAAAAGAAGGAACCTTCACCAAAGCTCAGAAAAACGTTGTTAATTAAAACGAACATGGCCCCGGCCAGCGTCAACGGCATTAATTTAATAAAGCCGTTTTTGATGGCATTAACGTGAGGCTGCTTTCCTATTTTAACAGCAAAAGGAAGGAGTACCTTTTCAAGTGAAGCGATGACTTTACTCATAGGAAAATACCCTTAAATGCCGTAACGCATGTTACGGCGTATTGTGTGTGAAATAACTCTTTGACGGGAAAAATAAAAATTAATTAGCAGCTTTTTTAATCGCTGCCACAGCAGCTTTAAGAACACCTAAACCATCAATCTTGCCGTACAGCCCCGAGTCGATCACTTCGACCGGTTTATTAGGTAACAGTCGTTGAATTTCGGGCAACATATAGGCAATTTGCGGTCCCAGTAAAACAACATCGGCTGTCTGACCTTTTTCGCCCGCCAGCGTTTCCGGGAACGCTTCGATCACCACAGGGACTTCATACTTTTCAGCCTGCGCACGCATCTTTGACACCAGAAGCGAGGTTGACATGCCCGCTGAGCAGAACAGGTAGATATGTTTCTTTTCCATCGTAATTTCCCTCTTGTATGACTACCTGCCGTCGCGTTCTCACTCGACTCGCTGTCCCGGCAGACAGGTAGTTTGCGTACTGTTGTTTATCGTTGGAGTGAGTATACGCAATGGTACAGACAGGGGATAATTCTGAACAGACTCAAATTGTCTCTCATTGACCTGGCTTGTTGACTACCCTCACATTTCGGGCAAATAATTCGCGAAAAGAAATAAGATTTTCCGATGCATAAAAAAACCGGCCTCAGGGCCGGTTTGTTAACATCCTCAGGCAAGCGGGGTGACTACGCCTTAGGTGCCTGCGGGTCAGTGTCGTATTCAGCACAGGTCTGATAGCCGGAGTTGATCACATGACCGGTATCATCCAGGGCGACAAAGTAGGTTTCTGCCTTACCATCACGTTGACCCAGGATGTAGGTCTGGCAGGTCCCTTTCGCATGAATCATGGTGACTTCGGAAGAAGGTTTACCGGCAATCGCAGCGACCTGCGAACGGGTCATACCCTTTTTAACGTCTTTTACTACGGGCTGCGTAAACTGATCCTTGGTGCGATCGTAAGCCGTACACCCTGCCAGCATAGTCAGTACCGCCGCTGCGCTAAGAATTCCTGCTACGTTCTTGTTCATATTCCGTCCTCTTGTTTATCAGCGTGTTATCTAAGCATGGGATAAAAAGTACTATTGTTCAACTTTGTGCGTTACGCCAGACGAATTTCGGAAAATTCTAATAAAACAACGATAACCTGCTAAAACGGCGCAAATTAGCGCACTCGAAACTGTGATCCTTGTCGTTTTACGTCCAAAGGGTTAGTTTTAACAGTTAACACATTCTGTTTATGGAGAGCGTGATGACTCTGCAACAAGAGATTATCCAGGCGCTGGGCGCGAAGCCTGCGGTAGATGCAAATGAAGAGATCCGCCGCAGCGTGGATTTTTTAAAAGCGTATTTAAAGAAGAACTCTTTCCTGAAATCTCTGGTGCTGGGCATCAGCGGCGGCCAGGATTCAACGCTGACCGGTAAGCTCTGCCAGATGGCAATTTCAGAGCTGCGCGAGGAGACGGGAGATGAAACCCTGCAATTTATCGCCGTGCGTCTTCCATATGGCGTACAGGCGGACGAGCAGGATTGCCAGGATGCAATCGCCTTTATTCAGCCTGACCGCGTGCTGACCGTCAATATTAAAGGCTCCGTGCTGGCAAGCGAGCAGGCGCTTCGCGAAGCGGGCATTGAGTTAAGCGATTTTGTTCGCGGCAACGAGAAAGCCCGCGAGCGCATGAAAGCGCAGTACAGCATCGCCGGGATGACCAAAGGCGTCGTGGTCGGCACCGACCATGCGGCCGAAGCGATCACCGGCTTCTTCACCAAGTACGGCGACGGCGGCACCGACATTAACCCGATCTTCCGCCTGAACAAGCGTCAGGGCAAGCAGCTGCTTGCCGCGCTGGGCTGTCCTGAGCATCTGTATAAGAAAGCGCCGACAGCGGACCTTGAAGACGATCGCCCTTCCCTGCCGGATGAAGCGGCCCTTGGCGTCACCTACGACGACATTGATGATTATCTGGAAGGCAAAAAGCTGGATGAGGGCACTGCAAAGATCATCGAAGGCTGGTATCTGAAAACCGAGCACAAGCGTCGCCCACCGATAACGGTGTTTGACGACTTCTGGAAATAAACGCAAAACGGTAACCCCGTTTTGTAGGCCGGGTAAGGCGTCGCCGCCACCCGGCTCTTTTTTAACCTAACCCTCTCTGCTACACTGTATGCCTGAACAGTATATGGAGCAGTATGTGAGCAGGCGTCAATCCGCCCCGCGTCTTGAGTTTGAAGCGGCGGCTATCTACGAATATCCCGAGCACCTTCGCCCCTGGCTTGAGGCACTGCCTAAACAGCCGGGCGTATATATCTTTCACGGTGAAAGCGACACGCTGCCGCTTTACATCGGCAAGAGCGTTAACATTCGCAGTCGGGTGTTATCCCATCTGCGTACTCCGGATGAGGCCGCCATGCTGCGCCAGTCGCGACGCATTACCTGGTTCCAGACGGCGGGAGAAATGGGTGCGCTGTTGCTGGAGGCGCGTTTGATTAAAGAGCAGCAGCCGCTGTTCAACAAGCGCCTGCGCCGCAACCGTCAGCTCTGCTCCCTGCAGATCAACGAAGGCAAGCCGCAGGTCGTCTACGCGCGGGACGTCGATTTTTCTCATGCCCCGAATCTCTATGGACTGTTCGCCAATAAACGTGCGGCACTTCAGGCGCTGCAGACGCTGGCGGACGAACTCCAGCTTTGCTACAGCCTTTTGGGCCTTGAGGCGACCACGCGCGGACGCGCCTGTTTTCGATCCGCGCTGAAGCGCTGTGCCGGTGCCTGCTGTGGGAAAGAGAGCGTTGAGGCGCACCACGCCCGGCTCCTCGCCGGTCTGGCGGCCATCAGCGTGAAGTGCTGGCCCTGGGAAAGCGCCGTTGCGCTAAAAGAAGTGGGTGACGCGATGACCCAATATCACATCGTCAATAACTGGCTCTGGCTGGGCGCTGTCGACGATATCAACGACGCGGCAACCCTGCTGCGCACGCCCGCCGGATTTGACCACGATGGCTACAAAATTCTCTGTAAACCTGTGCTGGCCGGTAAGTTTGAAATCATTGAGCTCAATGGCCTGGCAGCCACGTGATTTCGCTGAACAATAAGGTACCCTGAGCCTCCAGCAGACGCAGCGTATGGGTACCCTCCTCCCAGCTGGCGCCCTGATCGGCCGTCAGCAATTTATCACCCAGCTGCCACGCCCCGCTTAACACAAACACCACGCCCCCGCGTGTGCCAAAGGTGGTAAAGGTACGGTCAGCCACGCGCACCTTCGCCCGGCAGCAGTCGCGACGGGTCATGATGTTGAAGTCCATCGCCATCCGCCCATCGGACAGCAGCGCTTTCACCGGCAGGTCGCCGGCAAAGCTGTAGGGCTGATGGTGCTTCAGGGTATGGAAGAACGCCTGGCCCGCATCCAGCGTCACCTCCCCGCCTTCCAACAAGGTAATTACCCGATCGACGCCGGGAAAAGAGGAAAATTCGCCGTTGCTGGCGATAGTCGCGATACTGGCGCGCCAGTGAAAATCGCGCGTTGCGGGAGGGAAACAACAAATCTCACGCGTTTCACCCGCACCATTGCGCCAGAGGCTGACCGGCATCTTACGGATATCAAAGAACTCCATCACCACTCCTGAATGGCACAACCCGTGCCAGGGCAAGGATATTGCTATCGTTGCTGTCTTGTTTGTTATCGTTAGGTATTCACAACACAGTATCGGCAGCAGAGCGGGCAGGCCTTAGCGGAACGTTAATAAAAATTCTAACGCCATGACTCTACAAACATTCTCTGATGCGACTACAGGAGCATACCGCGCTGGCGGCGGCAGACAAGAGGGCAGGAAAGAAAAACCGCCGGTCCTGTCCACAGCGATTGCGCTTTTGTGGACAGGATCCCGGCGGTCTTAAGAGAGTGAACCGATTATTCGGTTGGTGCTGGCATTTTACCTTCCATCGCCGGACGTTCTGTCAGACGCTTCTCAAAATTCGCATTAAATTGTTTTTTCTGTTCCGGGGTCAGAATGTTGTAGATCTTGTTCTGGGTTTCCAGGTGAGCCAGCATGCGGGCTTTGTGCTGCTCGGCCATTTTGTCGATCTGCGCTTCGGCTTTCGCCTTGTCGAAGCTGTCGCTGGCGATGATGTCATGCATGGCACGACGCTCTTCCAGCGGCGGACGTTTCATCTGGTCGCGTTCGCTTTTCCGGATATCGCGGATCTGCTGTTTCTGTGCATCCGTCAGGTTGAGATCCTTAAACATCATCATCTCGTTGTGCATACCCGGGCCTTTATGATGCATCATCATTTTGCCTTCAGCAGGCGCGGCAGCGGTGGTGGTCGCAGTATCTGCGGCGAACGCCATGCTGGTAGCGCCCAGAGCCAGGGTAGAAGCAACAAACAGTGCAGTAAACTTACGCATAATTTATTTCCTTTCTTTCAGTTATTCTTCGGCGCTATGCCGTGTTGACGAGATTAACTTTACGGGGTTTATCGTCAATTAGTCAGAGCAACGGTAAAACAATGAAAGTGTAAAAAACAAATTTTCGCCAAATGTGGAGGAAATAAGGATAAAGCGTGGAGAGTTGCAACCAAAAATATTCAATACGATGATTTTAAAGCGATTTAGGGAAGTTGCGATTAAGTGGTCCGCAGCTCCCGATATGACGCCCCAAACCGTCCTTTATCGACGTCCTGTGGCTCAATTTTCCAATTTTCAGCCCAAAATCGTCTCTTCGTGGCTGATTTTGGCCCTG
>NZ_JBMKHT010000015.1:0-95023 GCF_049238165.1 Enterobacter cloacae complex sp. IR5422
CGGGTCTGGCGGCGTTTACTGGAAAACTCACTGTCGGCAAAAGTCAGTTGCTGGCTCATCCGGTTACTCATTCTGGGTTCAGGTTACAACACGATGATCTCACATCTCGGACTTATTCGCACCTTCCCTTTACGCCGGGCGCAGTGGAACCATCATGAGGGTGAAAAACCCTGGAGGGTTCTGAGTTTCAACAGGAAACAGCCCGTTTAGCTTTTTGTTGACCTAACATTCGTCGAAAGTTCAGCCCGGAGGCAATTGTAAGGGCCCTATCCCGGTGAGTCATGCGATTTTAAAGAGCTGAATTAATATGCTGTATACGAAATGAGTTTGTGGGGCGGGTTAGGTCCATTGTGAGCGAGGAGCGGACGTTAGCAATTAGATAAAAGCATTTAAAATGTGGTATGTATAACAATAAGGAGCTGGTCAGATTATCTGGCGCTAAGAAATGTTTTTTAATTTTTGCCAGTAATTTGCTGACGTGTACGAGAGACCTTGTTTCTAGTTTCTGTATAAAGCAGAAGGGTTGTATGCCCTTCCGCTATTTAGGAGCACTAACAGGGATGCAAAGATGGACTCACAAGTTTTGGTGGGTGAATTCTTCGAGCGTTTTTTTGGCTTGTTGATAAACATCTGAGCTGGAAAGCAGATATGTACAGTAATTTGAGAATTTCGCGTTGGGTAGCACCAATTCTTCAATCGTAGAAAGAGCGTTGCTTATCATTGATGCCCGCTTCTTCTTATTGGGTAAAGTGCGTGCCTGTTGAAATTCTGCCAAAGCGTCATGAATGTCAGCTTCGAAAATGCGAAAACTTGCCAAAATCGCACTTCTGGGAGAAAAAAGCCTTTTCTCTGCAAGGCCGCACACTTTAATTGTTCTTTCAGCAATATCCTGATTGGCTCCAGGTTTGGCTTCGATCATTATATCTGTATAGGTAAAACATTCACGTGGGTCCAATTCATAAGGATTTATTATTGGTAATAAATGTGTATCATGGTCGAGCTTCTTGTTATTGCATGCCTTACAACAATACAAGAGATTCGCCCATTCAAAAGCTTTTTCAGTATATATTGATTTTGGATAGAAATGCTCGACCTCAGCAAAACCAGTTTCCTCTGGCTTTCCTTCGCAAAATGCACATTTACGGAATGAACTTTCTTTCAGAGCATTCCTTATATCATCATGACGATAAAACTTTAATGCTGCCTCTTTTTCTGAAGAAGGAATTTCTTTATAAGAACCATATTTGGCTACTAGATTCATGATGTCACGAGTCCAAACTGCGCTATTGTCGCATAAGATCTTTGGCTCAGGTGGCCGGGTCAATTTAATCATCAACTTTAGCCTCCATCCCTGCGATGCGAGTTTTCAGTATAATCAATATTTCATCGTCCGGATGACATATTGACTCGAGATGAGCATAGTTAATTTTAAGTTTATCAAGATCATTATTTTTTATATTGTCGTAACATGCCGTAACGAGGACCTCGTAGTCCTTGTTATCGAGACTTACCACTCCCATCAATTCAGTAAGGATTAGATCTGTACTCCAACCAGAATATGCCTTATCAGAAGGCTCAAAGTCATATTTTTCTTCCGGATATGAGGAAGGAAGTAATATTATTTCATTTTCTTTAGCTGAAGCCAAAAGATGGGGCGAATGCGTAGTTATAATAAACTGAATTTCAGGGAAAATTTTTGCAAGACCCTGCCTCACTGTGAACTGCCACTCAGGATGAAGATGGTTATCTAGTTCATCTATCAACACAGTTCCGCATGCTTTTCTTACATCTCTTTCTCCTACAGGTAAACATGCTTCTATCCATTCAAACACAGCAATTATAATATATAGAACAGCTTGAAAGCCTGATGAAAGCTCTTCTAAAAAACATTTTTTTCCGTAAATTGAGAATACAGGTTCAAGATCACGTTCTGTATCAATATACCGAAAATCGCTATCGAATGGCCCAATGGCTGGTAAAGAGCATAGCAAATGCTCCCAATTCAATTTTTCTTCAATGGCCCATGATTTATCTATAATGAAATAACGATTAATCAACCATTGTTTAACATCTCGCGAATCATTATTATATAGAAATCTAAGTGCATTATTACAATAGATACTTCTACTTTGCTGACTGTCACTCTCTCTAGTGACTCCAGACACAGATTTATAATTTATTTTCCTCTGTGCACCAATGACAAGTGGAGGTAATACCAAATTGTCCTTTGTTTGATAGGCTAAAAATGTATAACGCCCCTTTTCTTCTGGTGGTGATACCCAAGTCATAAGTTGGTCTTGTCTATATCTTTTAGTTCCTATACACCCAGGGCCTAAGCCAAATCTATATTTTATATCTTTCTCACTAATATCTATCCAGTACTCGCTCTCGTCCTGATGCCTGGAGTATTCTCCATTCCATTCAAGGCAGTGAGCAATAGCTGCAAGCAAGGAGGTTTTACCGCAACCATTAGGACCTGTAATGAAGTTAAACCTACTATTAAACCGGACGTTAACTTCAGGAAATTTTTTCAAACTTTTCACATGTAGTCGTTCTAAAGGCATATTTGTTCCTAAGATGATAATTTATAATTACAATTTAATTCATTTTTATGTTTTTTCAAGCATTTGAGCCATCATAATAATGGTCATGTATTCAAAATGCCACAAACAGTACCTGATCTCTCCCTTTCAACTCAAAACGCACTGGTTTGAATCTTGACTTTGTAACTAAGGTATCATTATCTTCATGGTCTTGGCCGTCTTTCGTTTTTCGTAATATCAAGAAGCGCCGCCTCTCCGGGGCGGTTTGTCACAGAACACATCATAAGAACCTTCCCGCCGCCGATCACCACATTACCTAAGGTATAATGGTCATTTTACGTTCACACTACCAGACTTCTCATTCCTTTTGGGGTATATTTCCACCAAGTGGTAGATCCACGGGGAACATTTTGCAGGTTTTTTCGTGGCAACAGGACAGTCGATCTAATCTAATGCCCATAATTTATCTAACTTCCGCCCCTGGCACAGAGCAGATACAGAATCATGATGTCCACTGTAAGCGAGATGCGAACGCTGACCTTTCATCTTTGTACGATTTACGCTCTGGCCTGATCTGACATGTATCATAGATACAGGAACTCACTAGCATGATCGGAGATTGCATATGCTGATATATAACGTTTTTGGACGGCATATTGGCGTTCAACGTAAGCATGATCGGTGGCTGGTATTTCGTGCTGACCTGACGGAGAGAAAGTTTTCTCGACTCTATGACATCGCTATTCCTGACGATATGACTGAAGGCGAGATTGCCGGTTGGCTGGGTGACATTTTCCATGAAGCCGCAACCGATCGTCATCCAAATGTGGAACGCATCGAATAAGGATTTAATGGATAGCCTTACGTTGCGCCCGCTCCTGGCACTCACCTGACATGATGTTGCCAGCCATGGCCCAAAAAAAAGCCCGCAATCCGCGGGCTTAGAGATAATTTAGAACCTGTTAGTACCAGACGTATCCGGTTGGGAAATCATTCCCACTCAATCGTAGCCGGTGGCTTACCGCTGATGTCATACACCACGCGGGAAATGCCGTTCACTTCGTTGATGATGCGGTTAGACACACGGCCCAGGAAGTCATACGGCAGGTGCGCCCAGTGCGCGGTCATGAAGTCGATGGTTTCCACCGCACGCAGGGAAACAACCCAGTCGTACTTGCGGCCGTCGCCCATTACGCCAACGGAGCGAACCGGCAGGAACACGGTGAACGCCTGGCTCACTTTGTTGTACAGGTCAGCTTTGTGCAGCTCTTCAATGAAGATCGCGTCCGCGCGACGCAGCAGATCGCAGTACTCTTTCTTCACTTCGCCCAGCACGCGCACGCCAAGACCCGGGCCCGGGAACGGGTGACGGTAGAGCATGTCGTACGGCAGACCCAGTTCCAGACCGATCTTACGCACTTCGTCTTTGAACAGCTCGCGCAGCGGTTCAACCAGCCCCATCTTCATCTCTTTCGGCAGGCCGCCCACGTTGTGGTGAGATTTGATGACGTGTGCTTTACCGGTGGCGGAGGCCGCAGACTCGATCACGTCAGGATAGATGGTGCCCTGCGCCAGCCACTTCACGTCGTCCAGCTTCAGCGCTTCTTCGTCGAACACTTCCACGAACACGCGACCGATGATCTTACGTTTTGCTTCCGGATCGTTCTCGCCTTTCAGCGCGTCCAGGAAGCGCTGCTCGCCTTCCACGTGAACGATGTTCAGACCGAAGTGGTCACCGAACATGTCCATAACCTGCTGGGCTTCGTTCAGGCGCAGCAGGCCGTTGTCCACGAAGACGCAGGTCAGGTTTTTGCCGATAGCGCGGTGCAGCAGCATCGCGGTCACGGAGGAGTCCACGCCGCCGGAGAGGCCGAGGATCACTTTGTCATCGCCAACCTGCTGGCGGATACGCTCAACGGCGTCGTCGATGATTTTTGCCGGGGTCCACAGGGCTTCACACTGGCAGATATCACGCACGAAGCGCTCCAGCATGCGCATACCCTGACGGGTGTGAGTCACTTCCGGGTGGAACTGTACGCCGTAGAAGCGTTTTTCTTCGTTCGCCATGATGGCGAACGGGCAGCTTTCGGTGCTGGCAACGGTCACGAAGTCAGACGGGATGGCGGTAACTTTGTCGCCGTGGCTCATCCACACGTCCAGCAGCGGTTTGCCGTCTGCGGTCAGGGAGTCTTCGATACCGCGCACCAGCGCGCTGTCGTTAACCACTTCAACCTGCGCATAGCCGAACTCGCGCTCGCTGGAGCCTTCTACGTGGCCGCCCAGCTGCATTGCCATGGTCTGCATACCGTAGCAAACGCCGAATACCGGCACGCCAGCTTCGAATACGTACTGCGGCGCGCGCGGGCTGTTTTCTTCGGTGGTGCTTTCCGGGCCGCCGGACAGGATGATGCCGCTTGGATTGAATTCGCGAATCTGTGCTTCCGTGACATCCCACGCCCACAGTTCACAGTAAACGCCCAGTTCACGCACGCGACGCGCCACCAGCTGAGTGTACTGAGAACCAAAGTCCAGGATGAGAATGCGATGTTTATGAATGTTTTCCGTCATTGACGCTAATTCCGAGGCAAGTGAAACAAAAACAGAGCGCCCGGCAGGAGCCGGGCGCGGAAACTTATCAGGAGCCCAGACGGTAGTTCGGGGACTCTTTGGTGATCGTCACGTCGTGAACGTGGCTCTCCTGGATACCCGCACCGCTGATGCGTACGAATTCCGCTTTAGTACGCAGCAGGTCAATGGTACCACAGCCGGTCAGACCCATACAGGAGCGCAGGCCGCCCATCTGCTGGTGGATGATCTCTTTCAGACGGCCTTTATAGGCAACGCGACCTTCGATACCTTCCGGCACCAGTTTGTCAGCAGCGTTATCGGTCTGGAAGTAACGGTCAGAGGAACCTTTGGACATCGCGCCCAGGGAACCCATACCGCGGTAAGATTTGTAAGAACGGCCCTGGTAGAGTTCGATTTCACCCGGGGATTCTTCGGTACCGGCCAGCATAGAGCCTACCATCACCGCCGCTGCGCCCGCAGCGATCGCTTTCGCGATGTCGCCAGAGAAGCGGATACCGCCGTCAGCAATAACCGGAATACCGGTCCCTTCCAGCGCTTCAACCGCGTCAGACACGGCGGTGATCTGCGGAACGCCCACGCCGGTCACGATACGCGTGGTACAGATAGAGCCAGGACCGATACCCACTTTCACCGCGCTGCAGCCAGCGTCAGCCAGCGCACGAGCGCCTGCGCCAGTGGCTACGTTACCGCCGATGATCTGCAGGTCAGGGTATTTGGCACGGGTATCACGGATACGCTGCAGAACGCCTTCAGAGTGGCCGTGAGAGGAGTCAATCAGCAGGACGTCAACGCCCGCGGCAACCAGCGCGTCAACGCGCTCTTCGTTACCGGCACCTGCGCCAACCGCAGCGCCAACGCGCAGACGGCCATGCTCGTCTTTACAGGCGTTAGGCTTACGTTCTGCTTTCTGGAAATCTTTAACGGTGATCATGCCGCGCAGGTGGAAGTTGCTGTCAACAACCAGCGCTTTTTCAACGCGTTTTTCGTGCATTTTTGCCAGCACCACGTCGCGGGTTTCACCTTCGCGAACGGTAACCAGACGCTCTTTTGGCGTCATGTACACGCTGACAGGCTGGTTCAGGTCAGTCACGAAACGCACGTCACGACCGGTAATAATACCGACCAGTTCGTTCTCTTCGGTCACCACCGGGTAACCGGCGAAGCCGTTACGCTCGGTCAGGGCTTTCACTTCGTGCAGGGTGGTGGTTGGCAGAACGGTCTGTGGATCGGACACGATGCCGGATTCATGTTTCTTCACGCGGCGAACTTCTTCCGCCTGACGTTCGATAGACATGTTTTTGTGAATAAAGCCAATGCCACCTTCCTGTGCCAGGGCAATTGCCAGGCGCGCTTCAGTCACGGTGTCCATTGCCGCAGAGAGCATAGGAATGTTCAGGCGAATGGTTTTCGTCAACTGCGTGCTGAGATCGGCAGTATTCGGCAGAACGGTGGAATGAGCGGGAACGAGGAGGACGTCGTCAAACGTCAGTGCTTCTTTAGCGATACGTAGCATGGGCAATATCTCTGACCTGGGTGGTTAAATATTGCCGTGGCATTATACAGAGCGTAACCGATTGCATCTACACTTTTTTATAAAAAAGCTTGCGATCGCCTCTCAGCAGGTTACTATCGACTGAATAACTTGCTGATTTAGAATTTGATCCCGCTCACATGTTATCCTCTCAATCCCCCTCAATTTATACCGTCAGCCGCCTTAATCAGACGGTGCGTTTGCTGCTTGAGCAGGAAATGGGGCAGGTCTGGATCAGCGGTGAGATATCTAACTTCACGCAGCCCTCCTCCGGACACTGGTATTTTACCTTAAAAGACGACACCGCCCAGGTGCGCTGCGCGATGTTCCGCAACAGCAACCGCCGCGTGACGTTCCGTCCACAGCACGGCCAGCAGGTTCTGGTGCGCGCCAATATCACCCTCTATGAGCCGCGCGGTGATTATCAGATTATCGTCGAGAGCATGCAGCCTGCGGGCGAAGGTCTGCTGCAGCAGAAGTACGAACAGTTAAAGGCTAAGCTCTCGGAAGAGGGACTTTTCGACCAGCAGTTCAAAAAGCCGCTGCCCTCGCCTGCCCACTGCGTGGGGGTCATCACCTCGAAAACCGGTGCGGCACTGCACGATATTTTGCACGTTCTGAAGCGTCGCGACCCTTCCCTCCCCGTCATTATCTACCCGACCGCCGTGCAGGGTGACGATGCGCCGGGGCAGATTGTGCGCGCCATAGCGCTGGCGAACACGCGTCAGGAGTGCGACGTCTTAATCGTCGGACGCGGCGGCGGCTCGCTGGAAGACTTGTGGAGCTTTAACGACGAGCGCGTGGCGCGGGCAATCTTTGCCAGCCTTATCCCCGTGGTGAGCGCCGTCGGCCACGAAACGGACGTGACGATCGCCGATTTTGTCGCGGATCTCCGCGCGCCGACGCCGTCCGCGGCGGCGGAAGTGGTCAGCCGCAACCAGCTGGAGCTGCTGCGTCAGATCCAGAGCGGCCAGCAGCGTCTGGAGATGGCGATGGACTACTACCTCGCCAACCGGACCCGGCGCTTTACCCAGCTTCATCACCGTCTACAGCAGCAGCACCCGCAGCTGCGCCTGGCGCGTCAGCAGACCGTGCTGGAGCGACTGCGCCAGCGCATGAACGTGGCGGTGGACACGCAGATCAAGCGCGCGGTGTCGCGCCAGCAGCGCGTGACGCAGCGTCTGAACCAGCAGAACCCGCAGCCGAAAATTTATCGTGCGCAAACGCGGATTCAGCAGCTTGAGTACCGTCTGGCGGAAACTCTCCGTGCGCGACTGAGCGCCACCCGGGAACGCTTTGGCAATGCGGTGACCCACCTTGAAGCGGTCAGCCCTCTCTCCACGCTGGCGCGCGGCTATAGCGTGACGACGGCAACGGACGGCAAGGTGCTCAAGCAAACCAAACAGGTGAGTACCGGCGATGTGCTGACGACGCGTCTGTCGGACGGCTGGGTAGAAAGCGAAGTGAAATCAATTAAACCGGTGAAAAAGACGCGTCAGCGTAAAACCGGATAATTCTTCGCCGGTTACTTACTATACTGCTGCTATTCCCTTTTTTAATAAGGAGAGCAGCATGCCCCATCTTCATAGCGTTATTCCCCCGTATATTCTTCGTCGTATTATCGAAAGCGGTTCCGAACCGCAGCAGCGCTGTGCCCGTCAGACCTTAACCCACGTCCAGACGCTGATGGCCCATATGCCGGGCAAACCCGCCGCGCCGCACGTGAATAAAGCCGGACAGCTGGAGCGTGATATCTACGACGCGAAGCAGACCCAGGAGCTACCTGGTACGCAGGTGCGTTATGAAGGTCAGCCGTCGAACGGCGATGTGGCGGTAGACGAAGCGTACGAGTATTTGGGTATTACCCATGATTTCTTCTGGAAGGAATATCAGCGCGATTCGCTCGATAACAAAGGGCTTATTTTAACCGGCACCGTTCACTACGGTCGGGAATATCAGAACGCCTTCTGGAACGGTCAGCAGATGGTATTTGGCGACGGCGACGGGGAAATATTTAACCGCTTTACCATCGCCATAGACGTCGTGGCGCATGAGCTGAGCCACGGCGTGACCGAGACTGAAGCCGGGCTTATCTACTTTGAGCAGTCCGGCGCGCTGAACGAGTCGCTGTCGGACGTGTTTGGCTCGCTGGTGAAGCAGTACCATCTGAAGCAAACCGCCGATAAAGCGGACTGGCTGATTGGTGAAGGGCTGCTGGCAAAAGGCATCAACGGCAAAGGGCTACGCTCGATGTCTGAACCGGGCACCGCCTACAACGATCCGCTGCTCGGCAAAGACCCGCAGCCTGCACACATGAAGGATTTCATCAAAACGCGTGAGGATAACGGCGGCGTGCACTTGAACTCCGGCATCCCCAACCGGGCATTTTATCTGGCCGCGACGGCGATTGGCGGCTATGCCTGGGAAAAAGCGGGTTATGCCTGGTACGACACGGTTTGCGATCGCAATCTGGCGCAGGATGCGGATTTTGAGGCCTTCGCAAAACTGACGGTAGCACACGGAGAAAAACGCTCCGGCGGTGACGTTGGGGCGGCCATAAAACAAGCCTGGGAACAGGTGGGAGTGTTGTAAATGCAGGTTCCGGAACTGACGGATGACGCCGTGGTTGAGCTGGCCCGGGAAGGCGGCGTCGCTTATATTCCCAAGCTGAGCGGCCAGCGCACCATCGCGCTCTCCTCGCTCAATGAGGCCCAGCGCCAGCGCCTGGTGAGCATCCTCGAGCAGGCCTTCCCGCGCGGCCAGCCGCCCGGACAAGTCTCTTCCCCCGGCAGCGGGGACCAGCGCTATTTCCGCATCCAGATTATCTGGACCGGGCAAAATCAGGCGCACTATGCCGATATCATCGTGCTGGTGCCGGAGCAGGAAGCTCCTGAGTCGCTGGTCGAGCTGTGGCAGAAAGGCGAAGGCTGCGTGTGCGATTAACCTTCGGCCCGAACAAACTCCACGCGTTTTTTAGAGATAAGACCGTGGCCGTTCTGGCAGAAATAATCCACCGCCCCGCAGGCTTTTAAGACCTGGAGTGGCTGATGGCACTCCGGGCAGCGGGCTTCAAGCGCAATATCCTTATTACAGTTCTCGCAGTGTGCCACCCCGTTCAGGGGCTCAAGCGGTGCCTGGCAATCCGGGCAGGTAATCGTCATGGTGACTCCTTAAAAGCATTCTGGTCTGCGATCATTTTACCACGTCGCGTTCAGTGCGGGCCACGCAGCTGTTGCTGTAACGCCAGCAGCAGTTCCACTTCCGCTATCCTGCGGCGCGTCGTGCGGCTCACCTCGTGCGGATCCCGTTCAAAAAGACTGCTGGTGCCCAGAATATGCCCGGCAAGACAGTGCTCGTAGAGTGTCCCGGGAATATGCCAGCGCTGAATATCCTTACCCTCAATCAGCTCAAGCACATCCTCCGCGCCGCGCCGGTCGTGGCTGATGATGCGCCCGTCGCGCAACCAGAGCCGTAATCCTTTTTGCCCGCCCGCGGGTCCCGCGTATTTGTTCAGCCAGATATCCACCGGCACGCCGCTGATGCGACCCTGAAGATGCGCCTCGCCCTCCGCCGTGGTCAGATCGCCTTTTGCGATAGCGCGGCCCAGGCGGTCTTTAGCCGTGACGACCTGCAGGGTCATATCATCACTTCCGCCCAGATAACGCACCGTTTCGCGCAGCATCGCCAGCACGTGCGTACCGATATCCAGAATCACGCCGTCCGGGTGGCGAAGCGTACGCGCGTCCGGCTCGCCGGTGGCAAAGTTAAGCGCGATGGGTTCCCCTGCGGCGTTAACTCCGCTCGGCTCCTGCAAAAAGCCGTCTATTTTGACGATGTCAGAGACGCTGCCAACCAGCGACCGCTTTACCGTTTCGATGCGCGCCATCCAGTGATCGAGCGCCAGCACGCGGGAAGCAGCGTCGGGGTTTGCCAGAAGCGCGTTGAGCTTTTCGATTTGGGGAAGCGTGGCGACGATCGGTTTTTCAATCACAATCCGCGGAACGGCCGAGGCTATGGCCTGTTCCAGCACCTCGAGGTGGTGCAGCGATGCGGTGGTAATAAAGAGAGTATCAAGCGGTACGGCGAGAAGTTCCGTAAGCGAAGCGCAGCGCGTGACGCCTTCAGGCTGCCTGGTGGGGAGAACATCAAATCCAAAACAATGAACCGCGTGACCATAAAGGCGACGTAAGGCGGGCAGATACGCGGTTTCCACGACCGCACCAAGACCGACAAATCCTAACTGCATAGTTTCACCTCAGGGAATCGATGCCGGGGCATAACGCCGCCCCGGCAAGCCCGAGGTTTATGAGGCGTTAGCAGCCGGTTTAGTCTGCGCATTTTCCAGCATGCGACGTACCGGAACAATGAGGACGATCAGTACCGCGGCACAAATCAGCAGTGCGACGGAGCAGCGCGCAAAGAGATCCGGCAGCATATCCAGCTGGTCGGCCTTCACGTGGCCGCCAATCAGACCCGCCGCCAGGTTACCCAGCGCGCTCGCACAGAACCACAGCCCCATCATCTGGCCGCGCATTCTCTCCGGCGCCAGCAGCGTCATGGTCGCCAGGCCAATCGGGCTGAGACACAGCTCGCCGAGCGTCAGCATCAGGATACTGCCCACCAGCCAGAACGGCGATACGCCCGCCCCACCGCTGCTCAGCACGTTCTGTGCCGCCAGCATCATCAGGCCAAAGCCCGCTGCGGCACACAGGATACCGATAACAAACTTGGTGATGCTGCTCGGACGAATGTTCATGCTCGCCAGCTTCGGCCACGCCCAGCTGAACACCGGTGCCAGCAGGATGATGAACAGGGCGTTGATTGACTGGAACCACACCGCCGGGATTTCGAAATCGCCGATCATGCGGTTAGTGTAGTCGTTGGCAAACAGGTTGAACGAGGTTGGCTTCTGCTCGAACGCGGACCAGAAGAACGCCGCGGAGATCAGCAGAATAAAGCAGACCAGCAGTCTGGCGCGCTCTTTACGGTTCAGTCCTGCAAAAACAAACAGATAAATAAAGTAGAGGGCAACGGATGCCGCAATCACGTAAACCAGCACGCTGGCTACCGCGACCGGGTTAATCACAATCACACCCTGCGTAATCAGCGTCACGATCGTTGCCACGCCTGCCGCCAGCGCCAGCAGCCAGGCGCCCACGCCGTTACGCTTCACCACCGGGCTGTTCCAGGTGGAGTCGAGGCCGACTTCGCCGTCATAGCGTTTCATTGCCGGAACGGCAAACACGCGGAAGATAATCAGCGCCACCAGCATCCCGATACCGCCAATACCAAAGCCCCAGTGCCAGCCGTGGGTTTTGATCAGCCAGCCGGAAATCAGCGGGGCAATGAACGAGCCCATGTTGATGCCCATATAGAACAGCGAGAAACCGCCGTCACGGCGCGCGTCGCCTTTTTTATACAGGGTACCGACCATTACCGAGATACAGGTCTTAAACAGCCCGGAGCCGAGCACGATGAACATCAGGCCGATAAAGAACAGGTTATTGCCCATGATGGCCGAGAGCGCAATCGACAGGTGACCGAGCGCAATCAGGATCGAACCGTACCAGACGGCTCTCTGCTGGCCGAGCCAGTTATCCGCCAGCCAGCCGCCCGGCAGCGCGGCCAGGTACATGGTGCCGGCAAAGATACCGACAATCGCCGAGGCGTTTTCACGCGCCAGGCCCATCCCGCCGTCATAGACGGTGGCGGCCATAAACAGGATCAGTAACGGACGAATGCCGTAAAACGAGAAACGCTCCCACATCTCGGTGAAGAACAGGGAACCGAGCGGATATGGATGGCCGAAGAACGTTCGGCTTTCTTTTTGATTAACAGAGGATTGCATAATTCTCCCGAAAGGTATGTCGTCGTGCTTGTAAACACCAGCAGGTACGCCGGCCAGTTACGTATCTGGCCGATTTTTTACATGCGGCGAAAAGTTGGTTAACCATTTGATAACCAGGCGCTAGTTTTGTCTAGTACCGGACCCTGGACTTTAAGATGAAAATTCGACGATTGTCTACTTTCTTAGATTTAAACTTGGTTAAAAGTGAATAGTGATTGACTTCACACAGAGAAAACCGGCGGTATGAATGGGCAAAAAAAAGCCCGCGAGAGTCGCGGGCTTTCGTGCGTTCAGCAAAGCTTATTTGCTTTTCTTAATGTGCTTAATCAGACGCTTACGCTTGCGCATCTGGTTCGGCGTCAGGGTGTTGCGCTTGTTGGCGAACGGGTTTTCCCCTTCCTTGAACTGGATACGGATAGGCGTGCCCATCACGTCCAGCGACTTACGGAAGTAGTTCATCAGATAGCGCTTGTAGGAATCCGGCAGGTCTTTCACCTGGTTGCCGTGGATCACCACGATTGGCGGGTTATAACCACCGGCGTGGGCGTATTTCAGCTTCACGCGACGACCGCGCACCAGCGGCGGCTGATGGTCTTCCGCAGCCATGTTCATGATACGGGTCAGCATGGCGGTGCTCTGACGACGGGTGGAGCTGTCGTAGGCTTCACGCACGGATTCGAACAGGTTACCCACGCCGCTGCCGTGCAGCGCAGAGATGAAGTGTACGCGAGCAAAGTCGATAAAGCCCAGACGGAAGTCGAGGGTCTCTTTCACCTGCTCACGCACTTCATTGCTCAGGCCATCCCATTTGTTGACCACGATAACCAGTGAGCGCCCACTATTGAGGATAAAGCCGAGCAGAGAGAGGTCCTGATCGGAGATCCCTTCGCGCGCGTCGATAACCAGCAGCACGACGTTGGCATCTTCAATCGCCTGCAGGGTTTTGATAACGGAGAATTTTTCCACCACATCGGTGATTTTCCCGCGCTTACGCACCCCGGCGGTGTCGATGAGGACATACTCACGCTCATCGCGCTGCATCGGGATGTAGATACTGTCGCGGGTGGTGCCCGGCATATCGTAAACGACCACGCGCTCTTCACCCAGAATACGGTTAGTAAGTGTAGACTTACCTACGTTTGGACGACCTACGATGGCCAGCTTGATCGGCAGATCCTGCGGGTTGAAGTCGTCTTCAGGCTCTTCTTCTTCGCCCGCTTCTCCGTCTTCGAACTGCGCCCAGTATTCCGCGTCTTCGTCCACCTCTTCCGGCGGGTTCACTTCGTCAACCCACGGCAGCAGAACGGTTTCCAGCAGGCTGGTGACGCCACGGCCATGCGATGCCGCGATAGGATAGATTTCACCCAGACCCAGTGACCAGAAATCTGCGATGGCCTGATCGGCATCGATGCCGTCAGTTTTGTTCGCCACCAGGAAGGTTGGCTTTTCGCGTGAACGCAGGTGTTTAGCGATAGCGGAGTCCGCCGGCATCAGGCCAGCGCGCGCGTCCACCATGAACAGCACCACGTCCGCTTCTTCAATCGCCAGCAGCGACTGTTCCGCCATGCGGGTTTCCACGCCGTCTTCTGTGCCGTCAATACCACCGGTATCAATACAGATGAACTCGCGTCCTTCCACCTCTGCACGACCGTACTTACGGTCACGCGTCAGCCCCGGGAAATCCGCAACCAGCGCATCACGGGTGCGTGTTAAACGGTTAAAAAGAGTGGATTTTCCAACGTTAGGGCGCCCGACAAGCGCGACCACAGGTACCATGTTTGAAGCCTCATAAAATTCAAAATAACGTCGCTTTCGCGGCGTTTTTAAAAATGTCAAAACGGCTCCTGAGTGAACAGGAGCCGTTTAGTATACTACAACCGCCGGGTAATTAACGCGTGATCGCGTACAGCGTGCCGTCTTTTGCCTGAATCAGCAGTTTGCCGTCGGCCACGACCGGGTCGGTCAGGAAACCGGAGCTGTCGACTTTTTGCTGTGCAACAAAGCGGCCATTATCCGGATCGATCCAGTGCATATACCCTTCGCTGTCGCCCACAACCAGGCTACCGTTGTACAGCGCTGGCGCAGTCAGCAGACGGTGCAGCAGATCGCTTTGCGTCCACAGCGTCACGCCGCCTTCGGTGCTCAGGGCCAGCAGACGGTCGTTCTGGTCAACCATATAGATACGGTTACCCTCAACGATGAAATCATTCACCGAGCCCAGCTCACGTTTCCACATGATCTGGCCGCTGCGCAGATCCAGCGCGGTCAGGTTGCCGTTGTAGGCCAGCGCGTAAACCACACCGTTAACGATGACCGGCGTTGTGTCCACGTCGCTCAGACGGTCAATTTCCGTTGAGCCAGTGGCCTGAGAGATACGCTGCTGCCAAATCATCTGGCCCTGCTGCATCAGCACGGCGCTTACGCGACCGTTGTCGCCGCCGACAATGGCAGCACCAAATGCGGTAGCCGGGGCAGATTCGCCACGCAGAGAGAGCGCAGGCATATCCAGGTTAACGGTCCATTTCACCAGGCCGTCCGCTTCGTTCAGCGCCTGCAGCTGGCCGTTGCTGGTATGAATCAGCACCAGGCCATCGCTCACCACCGGACGAGAGAGGGATTCCCCCGCCACGGTCGTTTGCCAGGCAATGGAACCGTCGCTGCTGTTCAGGGCATAAACCTGCGCTTTTTCGCTGCCCACGTAGACGTGGCCACCGGCAACGGTCAGGCCGCCAGACAGCAGTGCAGGCTTACGGGAGAACCAGCCGTCTTTTTCCGCCAGGTTAACGGACCACACTTCTTTTCCGTCATCCGCGTTCACCGCTTTCACGGTACCTTTGCGATCGGCCGCATAGACAACGCTGTCTGCATACGCAGGATGAAGGTTGGAATAGAAATCACCAATCCCATTGCCCACGGAGACGTCCCACGCGGTGGATGGGGTAAACTGGTTTTCAACCGTCGGCAGTGGGGACATTTTCACAACGTCTTCTTCGCCACTGAACAGTGAACAACCACTCAATAACGTAACAGAAAGCAGTCCTGGCAGAAGTAATTTACGCAATTGCATCGGGTCCCTCTCAGACGGACAAATTATTTATTTTCATCTGCATCATTTCGCTCAGCGCAGGTGAGGCATTGCTCTCTACGCCAGCTTGCCACGCTTTACGCGCGCCCGCTTTGTCACCTTTGCTCAGCAGTGCTTCACCGCGCAGATCGGCAACGATGGCAGCAAAGCCTTCGCCTTTGATGGTATCGAGCGTTTTCAGCGCATCGTCAGCTTTCTTCTGCTGAACCTGAATACGTGCCAGGCGCAGATTGATCACCGCTTTCAGATTTTCATCACTGGCGGCAGCAAGGCCCTGAGACAGCTGAGCAACGGCTTTATCCAGTTCGTTCTTATCAACGTACTGCTGAGCCACTTCCAGCGCAGCCAGTGCACCGTAGGTGTTTTT
Source organism: Enterobacter cloacae complex sp. IR5422 (assembly GCF_049238165.1). Taxonomy (NCBI): domain Bacteria; kingdom Pseudomonadati; phylum Pseudomonadota; class Gammaproteobacteria; order Enterobacterales; family Enterobacteriaceae; genus Enterobacter; species Enterobacter cloacae complex sp. IR5422. Next base: position 15,964 of record NZ_JBMKHT010000015.1, read on the forward strand.
GTTGTCAGCCGCAAATTTTTCTGCCGCCGTCAGCGTTTGCGGCTGATCGGCACGAATTGCGCTCACGGTATTTTCATAGGACAGGGACGCGCCGCGCGCGGAATCCGCCTGATGATTGTTCCAGTAACGCCAGCCTACCAGCGCACCGACACCTAAAATAACCCCAACAACCAGCGCTTTGCCGTTTTCAGCAAAGAAGCGTTTAATCGCGTCGACCTGATCGTGTTCGTTCTCGTAAATTTCCACGCAGTCCTTCTCCTTAGCCCAATAGAGTGCGCAAGTGCGCCGCAACGCCGTCCTGCGTTACCGTTGTCTGCTCACCAGAGCGCAGGTCTTTCACCACCACTTCGCCGTTAGCCACTTCGGACTCACCCAGCACCAGTGCGATACTTGCGCCCCACTTATCGGCACGAGCAAACTGTTTTTTGAAGTTGCCGCCGCCATGGTTGGTCATCAGCTTAACGCCCGGCAGCGCATCGCGCACGCGTTCGGCAAGCTGCATCGCCGCAGACTGCGTTTCCGCACCTGAGGCCACCAGGTATATATCGACAACGGAATCTGCTTTAAATTCCGGATTAACTGCCTGAACCAGCAAAACAAGTCGCTCAAGACCCATCGCGAAGCCAACCGCAGGCGCAGCGCGACCGCCAAGTTGCTCAACCAGACCGTCGTAACGGCCGCCGGCGCACACGGTGCCCTGAGAGCCGAGGCTGGTGGTCACCCACTCAAACACGGTACGGTTGTAGTAGTCCAGACCGCGCACCAGGCGCTGGTTTACGGTATAGGCGATACCCGCCGCTTCAAGCAGCTTGCACAGGCCCGCGAAGTGTTCGCGAGATTCTTCATCCAGGTAATCACCCAGCGCAGGCGCATCGTTCAGCAGTGCCTGAACATCGGCGTTTTTAGAATCCAGAACGCGCAACGGGTTGCTGTACATGCGACGTTTGCAGTCTTCGTCCAGTTTCTCTTTATGCTGTTCCAGGAACGCCACCAGCGCATCGCGGTAGTTCGCACGCGCTTCGAGAGAACCGATAGAGTTCAGCTCGAGGGAAACGTGATCGGCGATACCGAGCGCACGCCACCAGCGGGCGGTCAGCATAATCAGTTCAGCGTCGATGTCCGGGCCCTGCAGGCCAAAGACTTCCACACCCAGCTGATTAAACTGGCGATAACGCCCTTTCTGAGGACGTTCGTGGCGGAACATCGGGCCGATATACCACAGACGCTGCTCCTGATTGTACAGAAGACCATGTTCGATGCCGGCGCGTACGCAGCCCGCCGTCCCTTCCGGACGCAGGGTCAGGCTGTCGCCGTTGCGGTCCTCAAAGGTGTACATCTCTTTTTCAACCACGTCGGTCACTTCACCGATCGCGCGTTTGAATAACGGGGTCTGCTCTACAATCGGCAAACGAATTTCGCTGTAACCGTAGCTGCCGAGCACCTGCTTCAGCGTGCCTTCAATGCGCTGCCAGATGGCGGTTTCGCCAGGCAGATAATCGTTCATGCCGCGGATGGCTTGAATGTTTTTTGCCACGTTTATTCTCTTTCTATATACAAAAAAAACCCAAAGAATGGGTTCAATCATACATGGGAAGCTCACGGCTTCCCATCACGTTATTTTTCAACCTGCTGAACGTTGATACGCTGTGTCTCGTCCATCATGGCGGCTTTGGCGCGGATGCGGGCTTCAAGCTGGTCGATCATGTCGCTATTATCCAGACGATCTTTTCGAACGCCATCTTCATAGAGACCACTTTTCTTGTTACCGCCGGTCACGCCCAGGGTTGACACCAGGGCTTCACCAGGACCGTTCACCACGCAGCCGATGATGGAGACGTCCATCGGGGTGATAATGTCTTCCAGACGTTGCTCCAGGGCATTCACCGTACCGATCACATCGAACTCCTGACGTGAACAGGTTGGGCAGGCAATGAAGTTGATCCCACGCGCGCGAATACGCAGTGATTTCAGGATATCGAAGCCGACCTTGATCTCTTCGACAGGATCCGCCGCCAGCGAGACGCGCAGGGTGTCACCGATCCCTTCAGAGAGCAGCAGCCCCAGACCGATCGCGGATTTTACCGAGCCGCTACGCAGGCCGCCCGCTTCGGTGATCCCGAGGTGCAGAGGCTGATCGATCTGCTTTGCCAGCAGGCGATAAGATTCTACGGCCAGGAACACGTCGGACGCTTTTACGCTGACTTTGAACTGATCGAAGTTAAGGCGATCGAGATGATCGACGTGACGCATCGCGGATTCGAGCAGCGCCTGCGGCGTAGGCTCACCGTATTTTTCCTGCAGATCTTTTTCCAGGGAACCGGCGTTAACGCCGATACGGATAGGAATATTTTTATCGCGGGCGCAGTCCACGACCATGCGGATACGCTCTTCGTTACCGATGTTGCCCGGGTTAATACGCAGGCAATCGACACCGTACTCGGCCACTTTCAGTGCGATGCGGTAGTCGAAGTGAATATCCGCCACCAGCGGAACGCTGACCTGCTGTTTGATCAGTTTGAACGCCTCAGCCGCATCCATGGTCGGGACGGAGACGCGAACAATGTCCGCGCCGACACGTTCTAATGCTTTGATTTGATTGACCGTCGCTTCCACATCGGTGGTGCGCGTATTGGTCATCGACTGAACGGCGATAGGTGCCCCATCGCCGATTGGCACATTCCCAACGTAAATCCGTTTCGATTTTCTACGTTGAATCGGAGCCTGGTTATGCATGAAAAATCTCCCGCGTTGCCCGTCTGTTACTGTGCTGCTGATTGTTCGGCATTAACGGTAAGACGTGCAACCTGGTTAGTTCTGATAAAGCGGCTCAGGTCGACAGGTTTTCCTTGATACTGGATCTGTACCGCTGCCGGAGCGCCGATTTTAAGTTTATAAGGCGCCTGGCCCGTTAGGTTTAACGTGCCATCTTTGCGCTGCAGGCCGCTGAACAGTTTTTTACCTGTCGCGTCAGTCACTTCCAGCCAGCAGTCGGCGCTGAAGTTCATTACCAGCGCGTTAGGGTCGGCTGCGGGTGTCGCCGTACCCGCCGGGCTGGTTGGCAGAGACGCTGCGGTATTGTCTGCAGGCTGAGTAGCCGCAGGCGCGTTCGCCGCAGTATCAACATTCGCCTGAGAAGGGGCAACCACCGCGTTTTGATCCTGAGCCTGAGGCGCAGCGGTATTAGCCGTTGCTGCCGGAGCCTGCGCAGCATTGGTCGCTGTCGCATCTGGCGCTGCGGTCTGTGGCTCGCTGGAAGTCGCTGCACCGTCGGTATTCAGCGGCACGCTCTGGGCGTTATCCGTTCCGGCCTGGTTGAGTTCGGCGGAGGATTGATCGGCCATAGTGGTGATCTCTTCCTGCTGCGCCTTGTGGTTTTGCCACCACCACGCACCGGTCAGACCGACCACCACAAACAGCACCAGCCAGGTAAAGCTCATCAGCCAGCCATCACGTTTTTTACGACGTTTCCCCAGGGAGAAGGTCTGCATCGGCGCAACTTTTGCTGCACGGACCGGCGCCTGCTTCTCCATCATTGGCAGTAATTCGTTTTCGGGGATGTGCACCAGTTTTGCGTAAGAGCGGATATAACCGCGCAAGAACGTTGAAGCCAGATCGGCGGGTGCCTTATCTTCTTCAATATCGCGAACCGTGGAAACCTTCAGGCACAAGCGTTCTGCGACGGCTTGCTGGCTGAGTCCGAGTTGTTCACGGGCGTTGCGAAGACGAACGCCAGTGGAGAGTGCTTCATGTTGGTCGTGAGTGGCTTCAGTATTCATTCGCTACAACTACTGGTACGTGAAAAAAAGGGTTCAGGCGCCGGTGAGTCACAATGCCACCCGCACCGCGAAACTTCTGGTCAGTTAACCTTGAACACAGAGTATAAGACTGTCAGCCCGGAGATGACAGTACAGCCCTGCCCGTACGGCTAAACTGTTGTTACGTCGTTACATACTGCCCGAAAGTCGGATGAAACGCACCGTAATTATTGATCAGTCTTCACGAATCTGACTGATTATTCAGTAAGGTTATGTCTCACGGCGCAGATAATGCGCCGTGAGTGCATAATAATCAAACAGCTTTAACCGCGATCGTCTCGCCCTGCATGCGTTTACGCAGGGTACGCTTGGTACGGTCAATAACATCACCAGCCAGCTGTCCACATGCGGCATCAATATCATCACCACGCGTTTTACGCACGATGGTGGTGAAACCATACTCCATCAGCACCTTGGAGAAACGGTCGATACGGCTGTTCGAGCTACGGCCATACGGCGCGCCCGGGAACGGGTTCCACGGGATCAGGTTGATTTTACATGGCGTATCTTTCAGCAGTTCAGCCAGCTGATGCGCATGTTCGGTACCGTCGTTGACGTGGTCCAGCATCACGTACTCGATAGTGACGCGACCCTGGTTGGCGTTGGATTTCTCCAGATAGCGACGTACGGCAGCGAGGAAGGTTTCGATATTGTACTTTTTGTTGATTGGCACAATTTCGTCACGAATTTCATCGTTTGGCGCGTGCAGGGAGATCGCCAGCGCGACGTCAATCATATCGCCGAGCTTGTCCAGCGCAGGCACAACGCCTGAGGTCGACAGCGTGACGCGACGCTTGGACAGACCAAACCCGAAGTCATCCAGCATGATTTCCATCGCCGGAACGACGTTGGTCAGGTTCAGCAGCGGTTCACCCATCCCCATCATCACCACGTTGGTGATTGGGCGAGTGCCGGTCACTTTTGCCGCGCCTACGATTTTCGCAGCACGCCAGACCTGGCCGATAATTTCTGAAACACGCAGGTTACGGTTAAAGCCTTGCTGCGCGGTTGAGCAGAATTTGCACTCCAGCGCACAGCCCACCTGAGAGGAGACGCACAGCGTCGCGCGGTCTTCTTCCGGAATGTAGACGGTTTCAACGCGCTGATCGCCCACCGCAATCGCCCATTTGATGGTGCCATCTGCGGAGCGCTGCTCTTCCACTACTTCCGGGGCGCGGATTTCAGCCACTTCTTTGAGCTTATTGCGCAGGACCTTGTTGATGTCAGTCATGTCATCAAAATTGTCGCTGCAGTAATGGTACATCCACTTCATGACCTGATCGGCACGAAATGGCTTTTCGCCCATCTCTTTGAAGAACTCGCGCATCTGCTGACGGTTCAGATCCAGCAGGTTGATTTTTCCATTTTTATTGGGAACCGCAGGAATGGCGACTTCGGAGGTATTCACTAATTCAGACATAATATTTACCGGCCTCGTTGTTACACGTTATGGCCCATGGAGGGTTGAATAGAAACGCCCCGGAAAGCGGTCTGCTCGTCCGGGGCGTTGCATTGTACAAAGTCTGGCGCAGGGATGCCACGTCTGGACGCGGCATTTACGAAAATAATGTGTAAACGAAACCGTTAAATTAACGGGTACGTGGACACACTTCGCCTTCAGCGAAGAAGAATGCGATTTCGCGTGCAGCAGATTCAACAGAGTCAGAACCGTGGGTACCGTTCTCGGTGAAGCTGTCAGCGTAGTCAGCGCGCAGAGTACCTGCCAGCGCGTTGTCCGGGTTGGTTGCGCCCAGCAGGTCGCGGTGACGCTGTACGGCGTTTTCGCCTTCCAGTACGGATACCACGATTGGACCGGAGGTCATGAACTCCACCAGGCCGTCAAAGAATGGGCGACCTTCGTGCTCAGCGTAGAAGCCGCGAGCCTGCTCAACGGTCAGGTGCAGCATTTTGGTACCAACAATTTTGAACCCTGCAGATTCAAAGCGAGCGAAGATGCTGCCAATAACGTTTTTTGCCACCGCGTTTGGTTTGATGATGGAAAAAGTACGTTCAATAGCCATGATAACCTCTGTCAATGTTCTGTTGTTTTGCATACCTGAGTATGGTGTGGCGCGGATTATAAAGAGCTATAGCGCTATTGCCTATGGTTCTGCATAACATTTTTTTAAAATGAGACGAAGATTAGCAACAGTCCGGGTTTCGCATATCGTGTTGATGGTGAAAACAGAGCGGACACTGCTTTTCATCAGGCGTAAATGACCAGAAATGACGGTGGCACGTCAGGCAAACGGCTTCATATGCCAGTATGGCCACGTTTTTCGCTGTTCCTTCTGTTTGCGTCACTTTTATCGCCGCATGCTGGCATACCGCTTCGCAGCCACCGCAACCGGTACAACGTCCGGTTTCGACGACCAGTTCAGCGTTCTCAAACCGAATCGCGTTTTCCGTACAACTCCGCCAGCACGCGCCGCACAATACGCACGTTCCGGCGTCGAGAGCTATCTCTGCCTCACTAACCCCAGGAAACGCTCTGCGCAGTTCACGCTGACCGGGCACGACGCTACAGGTCCGGACATCCTCACGGGGAACGTGCATCAGCGCACGGCGGGCGATATTAACCTCGTTGACGGGTAAAAGTTTAAACGCCCATGCCGCTTCACCGCGTCGACGAAGCACAAGATTAAGCCGGGCAATCGCCAGCAGCCAGTCAGGATACTGCTCCACGTCGATACTGATAAAACGAACATGGTGCTGTGCATGCCAGAGCAGCAGCTCATTCATATTCGGCGCACGTTCAGTAAAAGGCCCGACAAGCGTATCGCCACACAAAAAGCGTTTTCGCGGCGTGATGCCGGTGATGGCCTCAGTGGAGCAAACAAACAGGCAGTCACCGCATTCAATACAGCGGCTCTCATCAACCGAGATATCTGCGTCCGTAAAAGAAAAAGCCTGCACGGGACAAACGTCTGCGCAGGCGCAACAGGAAGCATGGCGAAAACGGCGACGGACGCACGCATGCGTCACGTCCATCGCCGGGCCAAACGTCAATCTGCCCATCAGCCAATACTGAAGAAAACGAAGCGCAGCATCAGCTCACCCGCAATCAGCAAGGCGCTGCCCAGCAGCATCGTGCCTCGCGCCGCTTTTAACCCGCCTGCAGCAAAGCACAGCATACCCACGACAGACACACACCAGCTCAGCAGATGCACGGTGCGCAGTTGTTGCAGCATCTGTAACGGCGCATGAGGGAACGTCACCACGGTCTTGTCCATAGCCGAGATGTCGGCCAGCCAGACGGGCTGCATCACCAGACGCACAAGCACCAGCAGCGTGATAATGACCACCGCCGCACGCAGAGTAGCCCGGGAACGCATCCCAACCGCCATGCAGGCTGAACCAATAATGCCCACCGAGCCGATAAACAGCACCAGCGTGTTGATATGCTGCCACGTCACCACGGACGCATGCATGTAGATCTGCGCCATGCAGAACACATCCACCAGCCCGACAAGGCCCGCCGCCGCCAGAAGCAGCTTCCAGCCTGGCGTTTTGGCGAACATCAGCAGCGTCGCGAGCCCCAGCGCCGCCAGGTAAAGGCTGGCAAAGATAATCTCACGGCTCAGCCAGGAGCTGGAGACATGGCGCAGCGCGTTGAGAGCATTGAGCGGATAGCCCATGTGCAGCGCCGAGGCGAGCAGCCCGAGGCTTGCGAGCACAAACGCCCCGGCAGCAGGCAGAAGCGCGCTACGCTGCGAAGCATGCGCCTCCCCGAACGCCAGCCAGAGCGTCACGCCTACCGAGCCCTGCAGGAACAGTGTAAAAATCAGCAGCGGTAACTCATGCATGGCGTTTGCCCTCTTTCTCTGCACCCTGATGCGCTTTGATCACCAGATTCGGTTTTGTGATGGAAGAATCAGGCAAGCCTTTCACGTCACAGACCGCACCATACTTCGCCCGCAGTTCATCAATCGGCCCGAATTTAATCGCTTCGAGTGGACAGGTTGCCACACAGACGGGTTGCTCCCCCTTCGCCTGGAGATCCACGCAGAAATCGCATTTTGACATTTGCCCGGTCTGCTCGTTGAGCTGTGGCGCGCCGTAGGGGCATGACCACGCACAGTAGCCGCAGCCGACGCACTTATCTGTATCAACGCGCACAATGCCGTCTCCCGGACGCTTGTGCATCGCCGTGGTCGGACAGTTTTTAGTGCAGATGGGGTCTGCACAGTGGTTACAGGAAATAGAGAGCGTGTAAGCAAACACATTGTTGCTGACGCCGCCCTGCCCGGTGGGGATGAAATTCCCGCCGTTGACTTCGTACACGCGACGGAAACGACGTCCGACCTCAAGGTTGTTTTTATCTTTGCATGCCACCTGGCAGGCTTTACACCCTGAGCAGCGTGAAGAGTCGATATAAAAGCCCAGCTGTTTGTCGCTCACCGGCGCGTAGTGTTTAAACTGACTCATGCTTTTGCCACCTCCACCAGCATGGTTTGATGTGAATTCCCTTTCGCAAGCGCGGTAATACGAGCCGAACTGAGCACGTTCGCGCAGCCGCCTTTATCAATGCCCTTCTCATCCGGCTGCCACCAGGCACCTGCCTGCATGGCTACCACGCCAGGAATGATGCGCGGCGTAACCTCCGCCGGGATCTCACAAATGCCGCGTGCGTTATGGATACGCACGGTATCTCCCTGCGCAATGCCGCGCTTCTGCGCGTCCTGAGGGTTAATCCACAGCTTTTGCTGCTGCGCCTCAATCAGCCACGGGTTGGCGTACTGGGTAGAGTTGGCGCGGTTTTTCCCTTTCCAGGTGATCAGCTGCAGCGGGAAGGTTTTCGCCAGTTCGTCTTCCGGCCCTTCGTGGGCAGGCACGTAGTGCGACAGCGCCGGAATTTCCGGGTGCTGCATGTCGTACAGACGCTTCGAGAAGATCTCAATTTTTCCGGACGGCGTCGGGAACGGATGATTTTGCGGGTCGCGAATGTTGTCTTCAAAAGCAACGTACGGCGCGCTTTTGAAGAGATGCTGACGCGTCTTTTGTAACGTCGCGAAGTCCGGCAGGTTTTCATCTGGCATGGAGAGCCGCGTCTGCTCCCAGATGTGCTCAATCCACGCCTTTTCGTCACGCCCTTCGCTGAATGCCGGTTCGACGCCAAGCTTAGCAGCGACCTCCCGCAGCCAGTCGTAGTCTGAACGGCGCTCAAATTCAGGCTCAATCAGCTTTTCGGACAGGATCAGATAGCTTGCAGTACCCCAGGTTTCGCCGATATTCCAGCGTTCCATAAAGCTGGTTTCCGGCAGGAGAAGATCGGCGTATCGGGCGCTCGGCGTCATAAACAGATCGCTCGCGACGATAAACTGGATTTTCGACTCGTCTTCCAGCACGCGGGTTGCCTGATGAAGATCCGGGTTCTGGTTAGCCAGATAATTGCCCGCCAGCGAGAAGAGGATGCGGATATTGCTGTCCAGCTTTTCGGCATCCTTCAGGCCGACTTCCGCCGTTACCTTAGAGGCATCGTCGGCGGTCTGCACCCAGTTCATCACCGATATTTTGGCTTTCACCGGGTTATCCGGCATCTCCGGGCCTGCGGCAAATTTACGGTTAGCACAGCCGCCATAGCCAGCCGCCCAGCCGCCTTTCACCCCAACGTTACCCGTCAGCGTGGCCAGTATCGTCGAGCCGCGCGCGGTGCGCTCGCCGCAGTTATGGCGCTGCGGTCCCCAGCCCTGGATCAGCGCGGCGGGCTTCGTCGTGGCATAATCGCGCGCCAGCTGACGAATGGTTTGCGCAGGCACGTGGGTGATCTTCTCTGCCCACTCAGGCGTTTTCGCCACGCCATCTTTTGCCCCGTTCAGGTAAGCCATCAGGGATTCATTGGCCGGAACGCCTTCCGGCATAGCGTCTTCATCAAAGCCCAGGGTATAGCGCAGAATAAAGTCGCGATCGTGCAAGTTCTCCGTGACGATCACGTACATCATGGCGTCCATCAGGGCGTTATCGGTTGTTGGCAGCAGCGGGATCCACTGGTCAGCAAGGGAGGACACCGTATCTGAATAGCGCGGATCGACAACGATGAAGCGGGTGCCGTTTTGCTTCATCTTCTGGAAGAAGTAGTTGCTGTGACCAAAAATCGTTTCCGTCGGGTTATGTCCCCAGAGGATGACCAGTTTGGTGTCCAGCAGCGTGTCCAGCGAGCTGCCGCTGGCGGCGGTACCGTAGGTATAGGGCGTTGCCGCTGCGGTGTTGCCCATACTGACCGAGTGATAGCTTTCGAGATAGCCACCCGTTAAATTAAGCAGACGACGAACCATTTTATCGCCGGAGAACGTTCCTCCCGAAACTGCGGTGCCAACATGCACATAGCGCGAAGCAGCACCGTATTTTTGCGTAATGGTTTTTAATTGATTCGCAATAAGCGTTGTAGCTTCATCCCAGGTAATACGTTCGAATTTTCCTTCGCCACGTTTACCCACGCGTTTCATTGGATATTTAAGCCGATCGGGATGATAAACAAATTTCCGATACGCGCGTCCGCGAACGCAGGCGCGCATCACCGGCATTTGAAGATCCAGTTCATTATCCGGACGCGTAGAGATGCGTGTGACCACGCCGTCGCTGACGTGCGCCCGAATATCGCATTTCCCGCCACAGTCAAAAGTGCTGCAGGTTTGAATGACTTTTTCTTCGGGTTCGTTCACTGCCGCAGGCATTGTCGCCGCCTGCGCTTTTCCGCCTTTTACCACAAACGGCAGAGCGGCAAGCGCGGACCCGGCCTGAATAAAGTGACGCCGGGAGAGAGCGGGATTAAGACTCTCTCTCAGTTTCTTATTTTTTTTCATTGCTCGTTCCTTCAAATAAAAACGCATTCTCGTTTTTTTGCAGAACCGAACATTGATAATTATCAAGCTAACCCTTCTGGATTATTTTAATAAGCCATTTCGAAATTCACCGTCGCTATTTGGCCGGTTTCATCCATTACCATTAATTGATATTCACCCGGCAAATATAATTTCAGTGAATATTTATATTCATGCCCCTCTAAAGGCTCGCCATTTAAAAACCACCATCGCTGCCCTTCTCCACCGCTGGTTGAGAGAGAAAGCGTTATAGTTGTCTCACCCGGAAGACGCTTGATGACGGCCCCCTCTCTGACCCCTGACAGCATAAGCGGCGCGATATTGCTGTTATCCAGAGGCGGGCAAACTGTTGATGCTGCCGGGAGACGCGCAGCTCTTTTTTCCGCAGCGGGCAGCCACGGCTCCAGCGGCAGCGGCCAGACATCCAGGACTTTTTCAGTAGCATCCGGACAATCTGCGGCCACGCGTTTGCCGGTTTTATCCAGCCAGACCGGGAAACGAATGCCGCGTATGCCCTCCTGTTCAGGGAGAAGCAGCGTGGGCGGCTCACTCCCTTCCAGCAGCCAGGTCGACAGGCGACGTCGACAGTTTTCACTGCCTTCCGGTAGCGACTGGCCGCCCGGCCAGCAGATCACGCCCCGCCCGACGCTCTCCGGACGCGGATCGCGCGGCAGGCGGGCTTCGTCTACCGTTGAACGTGACTGAAGCAGATTATTGACCTGGTTTAACAGCGGAACCGCGCTGGCAAACCCAAACTGTCCCGCCACGGGCGTGCCGTCCGGTCGTCCGGTCCAGATGCCTATCACATAACGGGCATTCAGACCGATGGCCCAGGCATCACGGTACCCGTAGCTGGTGCCGGTTTTCCACGCCAGCGGCGCAACCTGCGGCAGCGCATTATCCGGCAGCGGCTGCGCTTCATTGGCCAGAATACGGCGAATAATCCACGCCGAGCCTGGCGATAACAGCGGGCGTTCAGTCAGCGGATCGCCCGGCTGTAACCGCAGCCTTCCCGCCTTACCGTGTCGGGCAAAGGCGCTATAGGCCGCAGTGATATCTGCCAGCCGCGCGCCCGCCCCGCCGAGGATCAGAGACAAATTCGGCTGCGCCCCCGCAGGCAAGATCAGCGGCAAGCCTGCGTTGCTCAGCATCCCGGCAAATCGTTTTGGTCCGTAGGCTTCCAGCACCTGAACGGCCGGCAGGTTGAGGGAGCGGACCAGCGCTTCACTCATGCTGACCGGCCCATGGAACCCGCTGTCAAAATTCCCGGGACGATAATCACCGGTTTTTCTTGGCACATCCTGAAGCAGCGAGGCGGGATGGATCAGGCCATCATCCAGCGCCATGCCGTAGATAAAGGGTTTTAACACCGATCCCGGGGATCGGATCGCATTGACCATATCCACATGGCTAAAACGCGTGTCATCGTTGATATCCACCGATCCAACCCAACCGCGCACTTTCATATCGGTATGATCGACCACGATCATCGCCAGCGAGCTGCGGGCCGGCAGACGCGATTTCCAGTTCATCGCCAGCTCTTCCAGCTGCCGCTGCAGTCCGGCATCCAGCGTGGTGACAATTTTCGTGTCGCGACTTTTGCCGAGCATCATCCGAGCAAAGAGCGGCGCCAGCTGCGGCATCTGCCGGGGCGCCAGCCATACTGATTCTTCACGGGACTCTTTGACCTGCTTTGCGGACCAGACGCCCTGCGTCGCCATGCGGTCGAGCACTTTATTGCGCGCCGCTTCGGCCCGTTCAGGCCAGCGGTCCGGGCGTAATCGACTCGGCGCCTGCGGCAGCACCGCCAGCAGCGCCGCGTCGGAATAGCTGAGCTGCGACGGCGGCTTGCCCAGATACGTCCAGCTTGCCGCTCCCACGCCCTGCAGCGTACCGCCAAAGGGGGCGCGATTGAGATAGAGCGTCAGGATTTCGCGTTTGGAAAGATGCCACTCCAGCTGCATGGCACGCCAGAGCTGGCGAATTTTGCCGCCAAAGGTGCGCGGATGCGGATCCAGCAGTCGCGCGACCTGCATGGTGAGCGTGCTTCCGCCAGAGATGACTTTCCCGGAACTGAGATCCTGCCAGGCGGCGCGCAGGACAGAGAGCGGGTTTACGCCGGGGTGATCCCAGAACCAGCGATCTTCGTACTGGATCAGCGCCTCAAGATAACGGGGAGAGACCTCTTCGATCGTCACCGGATAGCGCCAGATTCCGTCGCTATCGGCAAAACGCCAGAGCGGCGTGCCCTTCTCATCCACCACCACCCGCGCGGGGTTAACCTCTTTCAGCGGCAACGGCCACAGGCGATCGGCGACGAAAATCAGCCCCCCTAAAACGAGAAGCGCTCCCGCCAGCCACAGCCAGCGGGAGCGTGTCAGACGTGCCATTCGCATATTACGGAACAACAATCAGCGGGCCGCTGGCCGCACCCGTTGCCCGCCACTGCGGCACATACATAGACTCGACCATCGGAACCGGCACCTGGTAGGTTCCCGGCGTCACGGCGCGCGCCAGATAAACCAGCGTGACCGGCTGACCTTCATTTACCGGCACGGCCGCCACAAAGCGGTCGTCGCGGAATTCCATATGCTGAATGTCCGCCTGCTGCATCTGGCTGAGAAGGTTCTGCACCTCACTGCCGCTGTCCTGCAGGCTGGCGCTGCTGCTTGCCAGGTTCTGGTTTTCCAGCTCCAGACCCGCAGGCAGGAGATCTACCACCAGCGCGTCCGGCACGTTCTGGCTGGCTTTAACTTCCAGCCACACCAGCACCAGCTCGCCGCTCTTCAGCGAAGAGAGTGATTTCGTACTGCCGTCGGTTGCCAGGATATGACGTTCGACCTGCAACACGTTCGCGCTCGGCTGAGGGGCATATTCCGGATAGCCGGTGCTGTCCAAACGTACCCAGAGCGGTGTCGTTCCGGTATTGGTGACCTGCAGCGCGCCAAGCTGGTCGCCGCTCACGTTTTGTACCTGCGCTTTATCGCCACCTGATGCGGAATCTGGCAGGGAGGTTTTCGCCTGCCATGCGCCGGACAGAGTTTGCAGCGAACGTCCGGCCAGGAACAGCGCGTTGCTCTCCTGAGTGGACAACCAGCGCTGGCTGAAGGCCTGTTCAGACAGGGCATTCAGCAGCGTATTTTGCGCATCCGGCAGAAGTTTGTACTCCTCCAGCAGGGAGAGCATCAGCGCGTTATCGCGAAGCTGGCTGCCGTAATCGGCCATCCAGGTTTTGCTATCGTTGCGCGGCGTTTTGAGCGCCAGATCCAGCGCCTGCTGGCTGCGCGGGGCATCGCCCATCAGCCTGAGCGCCATGCCCAGTTGCATCAGCGGAAGGCCGGACGCCGCCTGAGCGTGACGATCCCAGATTTCACGCAGCGCGCCCAGCGGCGCTTTTTGCTGACGAGACAGCACCAGCGCGGCATAGGCCTGAACGGCAAATTTACTGGCCTGAGTATCATCGCTGTAGCGGATGGACATCATGCCCGGGTCCTGCAGATAGCGCAGCAACCGGCTATTGGCGTTATTCACCGCATCGGCAGGCACGCTATAGCCCTGCTCGCCCGCCCGCACCAGGAAGTCGGTCACATAAGCCGTCAGCCAGTACTCTTCCGGACCGTTTTTATCCCACAGCGCAAAACCACCGTCTTCACGCTGCATCTGCAGCAGACGGGAAATACCGATATCAATGGCGGCACGGCGTTTATCGTCCGTATCACCTTTGATGCCAAGCGCCGTCAGCTGCGCCGCGTTGGTGTAGAGCGACGGGAACAGGCCGCTGGTGGTCTGCTCAAGACAGCCATACGGATAGGCCTGCAGTTCGCGAATATAGCGCGCCAGGTTGAGCGGTGGTTTGCCGCTCAGCAGCAGTTGCCCCTGCAGGGTGGCAGGAGAGAAACCGTTACTGTGCTGCGCCGGTGCGGTCCAGGATTCGCCAGGGTTGAGCATGGCACCGGTATTCACCGTCTGTGCCGGGAATGCCGGACGCACGCCGATTTTCCAGCTCTTCTGCTGTGGTGCAAAGGTCTCGCCCGGAAGCTGCAGGCCGGTAACCTGTGCTGTTACCTCTCCGTCACCATACCCCTCCAGCGCACGCACCGGAATAAACAGGGTGGTCCGCGCCCCCGGAGGCAGCTGCACCGGCTGCGGCTGTCCACCTTCCAGCGACAGTTTGCCTGTCGCGGTCAGGGCAACGTTCAGCGTTTGCGGCTGGTCGGTCAGGTTGGTGAGATCCAGCGTCAGGCGTGAGGTGTCTCCACTTGCCAGGAAGCGCGGCGTGTTGAGCTCGGTAATAACCGGTGCGGCCACCACAACCTTGCTTTCGCTGCTGCCAAAATCGTCTTCCGTCCAGGCCTGCGCCATCAGACGCAGCTCGCCGTTGAAATCACCAATTGGCAGCGTAATCGTGCCTTCCCCGTTGGCATCCAGCGTAACCGGCTGTGCCTGCTGGGCAATGATGGTGACGTGGTTCACCGGCGGTTTGCCGCCGCGCTTCAGTTCATCCCCATCGCCACCGAAGCGCAGCGCGGCCAGACGGCCCTGCCCTTCAATGACCTGGCCGTATATATCGTAGATATCCGCGCCGTAGCGCTTCTGGCCAAAGAAAGCCTGCCACGGATCCGGCGTGACGTAATCGGTAATGTTCAGCACGCCGCTGTCTACCGCCGAGACCAGCACGTTCACCTTCTGCGGCACGGCCCCCTCTTTCACGCTGGCTTTCACCTTCACCGAGAGCGTCTGGTTTGGACGCATTTTCTGCGGGTTATCGAGCGCAATATTCAGACGGCGATTTTCATCGCCCATCGGCAGATGCAGCAGACCGACCGCGCGTTTCGGCGTGGCGGATTTGGATTTATCGCCCGGACGCACCACCAGCGTGCTGAGGTAAAGATCGTGACGTTTCCAGGCTTTATCCACCGGAATGGAGAGATCGAGACCGTTTGCAGGCACGTCGATCTCTTTCCACCACAGCGGCCCTTCGCTGGATTCGATCATCGCATAGCCCTTTCCTGCGGCCGGCGCGGCGATGTGCAGTTGGATGGTGTCGCCCGGCTGATAGGCTGGCTTATCCAGTTTCAGCGTCACGCGGTCAGGGCGCGCGGCCCCAGTGCCATCGCTGTTATCCTGCCAGCTGTAGCCTGCCCAGAAGCGCACGCTGCTGACCATTTCATCAGGCGCTTTGACTTCCAGACGATAAGAGCCCCACTCTACCGGGAAGGTAACTTTACCCGTTTCATCGGCCTTAAGCGTCAGCTCCTGCTCGCCTTCGACGAGGTCTTTCTGATCGAACTGAGACTGCCAGCCTTCGCTCTCAGACCAGTTCCAGAAGTAGTCCCGACGCTCGCGAATCAGACGAACCTGTAACCCGGAAACGGCCTTTTTGGCTCCGCTGGCATCGGCATAAACGATGTCGAAGCTGGCGTTGCCGTTCTCATCAACAATCGGCTGGTTGACGGTCGTATCGGTGCGGTAGTCGTAAACGGCTTTACTGGCGAACTGAGGGCGAATACCCGGCAGCTCAGCCGCCGGCCAGATAGCCTGCTCAGCGCGACGCGTCACCGGACGACCGCCCGACTCCAGCAGGCTGGCCTGCAGGATCAGCTGCAGCGGAGAGTGCACGTCTTTCCACTGGCTTTCGGTAGAAACCTGCCCACGCCCCTGCTCGTCCAGCGTAAGCTGAACTTCATCCAGGCTGCGGCTCAGGTTCTCTTCGGCGATATCACCAAACTGGAAGCCCGGCAGCGCGGCCACCGCGTCACGCAGCGGACGCAGGAAGAGCTGGCCCTGCAGAGAGTTACCGTTGGCCGGTGCGCCATACAGGTAATAGCCGACCACGTTAAAGTCGACGTTATCCTGCGGTGAAACCGGCGTTTTTTGTCCGCTCAGGTTGAGCGCCATGCGCTCTGGCATGAAGTCTTCGACGTGGAAGTCCCACAGGCGCTGCAGGTTATCGCCCGTGTTGGCGCGAATATGCCACATGCCGGTCTGCGCCCCGCTGTCCAGCGGGTAGTTGAATCGGTAGAGACCGTTTTCAGGCTGAACAACGATCGAGCGAGCCACCTGACCGTCAGGGCGCAGCACGTCAAGCTTCACGGGCTGATCGGGAAGCGGCTTACCGTCACTGTCGCGCAGCAGGCCGTTGAGGATCACCGTTTCGCCCGGGCGATAGAGATCGCGTGGACCAAACATGAAGAACTGCTTGCTGTAGCCCGGACTCCCGGCGATATCAAACTCCGCCAGGTCGAGGGCCGGCAGCTTGAGGTCAAGCAGCGTGGTCTGGCCGTCTTTACTGGCCAGAATCAGGGCAGCCTCTTTGTCGGTCTCAAGCTTTGCGTGGCCATCGCCGTCGCTGTTCGCTTCGGCAAGGGTCTGCCCTTTGTCATTCAGCAGGGTGACGGTGACGCCAGACTGCGCCGCACCGTTCTCCAGACTCTGGGTGAAGATGTCCAGGCGATTATGATAACGGTGAGCGGACAGGCCAATATCGCTTAAGGTAAAGAGCGTCGCGGCGTTGCTGTAGTTATAGTGCCCGGCCTGGTTCATGACCGCGATGTAAACCCCAGACTGCTGGAGCGGTTTAATATCCTTCAGGGGCAACAGCAATTTTTCGCGCGTGTTGCGCGCCGGATTAAGATCGAAGCGACCGGTGTAAACCAGCTCCGCCATCTTTAGCAGGTTGTCGGACTCCCAGTTGGTGAGGGAGTTGCGGTATTCCCACTGGCTGACAAAAGAGGCCAGTGATTCTGGCTTCACGCGGTAGAAGTTCACGTCAACATTGTTGACGTTAAGCGCCATCACCGGCAACCCTTCCACCACCTTACCCGGCAGCAGCGAGCCGCGGCTGGCAAACCCGACGGTAGGCTCGACGTCCCGGGTGGTGAGGGCTTTTTCATAATCAATGCCGAACGTCGCCTTATTCAGCGCCTGCAGGCTCCGTTCAACGGTGACGACCAGGTTGCGGTTGGGCTCCAGATGACGCAGGCGAAGCTCTTTCAGGTTAGGCGCAAGTTCCCACGCCCCGTCAACTTTGCCGCTTTTTTTGTCCACGACATGCACGGTTTTCGCGAAATCCTGATCGGGATTCAGCGGAACCGAGAATGTCAGCACCAGCGTGGCGGCACCGTCGAGCTGAACTTCAGAAGCATCCAGCAGGGTCAGCGCTTTTCCCTGACTCTGGGCGGCTAGCTTAGCCAGCGTTTCAGCATTTGGCTTTTCCGCGGCTTTTGGTGTGGATGCGGTGGATGCCGCGGGAGCCGCAGCCTGAGGTTTATCGTCACTGTTATCACAGCCGAAAAGCGTAAACGTGGTAAGCAGCGCAAGAGAGAGCGCGGCTAAGCGAAACGGTTTCATCCTTTGTCCCTGGCCCAGAGGGGGCCTGTTGGTCGTCGTCCGGATAAGTATTATCCGCAAGTTTCATTAATTCAAAAAGTCCAATTTTAGAATCTGGAAAGCGCCTCGCAGAATGGCATCACGCCGCTACGCCGTGATGGAACCGCGATCACAGCGCATAACGTCACATGTTACCTTTCACGTCATTTGTTTTTAAAACAAGAGGATAGCTGGATAAGCGTCCCTGAAGGCTGCTAGTTTTATGACCATGACGCACCCCGAGTGCGCGGTTCAAAAAGAGAGAAAGCCATGAAACGAGCCGTGAACGCCCTACAAAATTTCGGAAAATCATTGTACGGACCGGTGCTTATCTTACCGATCGTCGGTCTGTTTATCGCCTTTGGTAACGTGCTGGGTAACGGTAATCTCGCCGAGTACCTGCCGTTTCTCGGTCATCCGCTGATTCAGCATCTTGGTCAGTTGATCGCAAAATCTGCCGTGTCGGTGCTGGTTAACCTGGCGCTGGTGTTTGCCGTCGGTATTCCGATTGGCCTGGCAACGCGCGATAAAGGCTATGCCGCGCTGATTGGCCTGGTCACCTTTGTCGTATTCATCAACGCCATGAACGTCACGCTGCAGCTGCAGGGCGCGCTGGCGCCAGCGGCGCAGATGAAAGCGGCCGGACAGACGATGGTACTGGGCGTGCAGGTGCTGGAGATGGGGGTCTTTGCCGGGATACTGACCGGAGCGCTTTCCGGCTATCTGTACAACAAATACTCCGGCGTACAGTTTAACGGCGCGATGGCGATTTACTCCGGCCACTGTTTTGTCGCCATTGTGATGCTGCCTGTCTCCATGCTGCTCGGCGTGGTGATGAGCGAACTGTGGCCCTTTGCCCAGCACGGCATCAGCGCCCTGGCGCTGGCCATCAAAGGTTCCGGGCCGTTTGGCGTAGCCATCTACGGTTTCCTGGAACGCATTCTGGTCCCCACCGGCCTGCACCATCTGGTTTATACGCCGTTCCTCTATACCGAGCTGGGCGGCACGCAGGAGGTATGCGGCGCAACCTATCAGGGCGCGCGCAATATCTACTTTGCCGAGATGGCCTGCCCGGACGTGAAGCAGCTCAGCAGCACCGTGGTGTGGGACGCCCGCGGCACCAGCAAAATGTTTGGCCTGCCTGCCGCGGCGCTGGCGATGTATATGACCGCCAGGCCAGAGCGTAAAGCGGCGGCGAAAGCGATTCTGATCCCGGCGGCACTGACTTCGCTGCTGGTCGGCGTGACCGAGCCGATTGAGTTCTCCTTCCTGTTTGTCGCCCCGCTGCTGTTCGTGGTGCACGCGGTGCTGACCGGCATCGGCATGATGCTGTTCTCGCTGCTGGGCGTTCACGCCATCGGCGCCAACGGGATTATCGACTTCATCCTTTACAACCTGCCGCTCGGCACGGCCAAGTCCAACTGGCCGATGTACATCGTTGTCGGACTGATCATGTTCGCCCTCTACTACGTGGTGTTCCGCTTCCTGATCCTGCGCTTCAACATGAAAACGCCGGGCCGTGAAGATGAGGACCAGGAGACGCGCCTCTACAGCAAGCAGGAGTACCAGGCGAAGGGCAATAACGACGGTCTGGGCGAGTCTATCGTTGTGGGGCTGGGCGGTCGGGAAAACATTGAAGTGGTGGACAACTGCTACACCCGCTTGCGCGTCACGGTAAAGGACGTCGCCATCATCGACGAGCCGCGCCTGAAGGCGACTGGCGCGAAAGGGATTATCAAACAAGGTAACAACGTTCAGGTGGTCTACGGGCTGCATGTCAAAAAAATGCGAGAAGCCGTTGAGACGTTTCTCTGAAAGGAGCTAAAGATGTTAACACCCCCATTCATTCTGTCGATTGCCGGCGGCGGCAGCACCTACACGCCGGGCATTGTGAAAAGCCTGATGGTGCGCCTGCAGGATTTCCCGCTGGCCGAAATTCGCCTGTACGATATCGACGAGGCGCGCCAGAACACCATTGCGCCGGTCGTCGAGAAGGTCATTCGCGACCACAGTCAGCGCATCACATTTACCGTCACCAGCGACCCGGAAGTGGCCTTTAGCGGCGCGCATTTTGTCTTCGCCCAGATGCGCGTCGGCCAGTACAAAATGCGTGAGCAGGATGAGAAGATCCCGCTGCGTCACGGCGTGGTGGGCCAGGAAACCTGCGGCCCCGGCGGGCTGGCCTACGGCCTGCGCACGATCCTGCCGATGGTGGAGCTTATCGATCTGGTCGATCGCTACGCGCACGAGAAAGCCTGGATCGTGAACTACTCCAACCCGGCGGCGATCGTCGCGGAAGGCGTGCGCCGCCTGCGCCCGAACGCAAGGGTGCTGAACATCTGCGATATGCCGGTTGCCGCGATGCGCAATATGGGCGCCATTCTGGGCGTGGATCGTCATAAACTGGAAGTGGACTACTTCGGCCTGAACCACTTCGGCTGGTTTACCCGCGTGCTGGTGGACGGCGAAGACAAGCTCCCGGCGCTGCGTAAGCATATCGCGAAGTTTGGCCTGCTGACGGAAGATGCGGCTAAAACCGACCCGCAGCACTCGGATCCGTCGTGGGTGAAAACCTGGCGCAATATCAAGCCGATCATGGACAACTTCCCCGAGTATCTGCCGAACCCGTATCTGCAGTATTACCTGATGCCGAACCAGATTGTGGCGCATCAGAACCCGGACTATACCCGCGCCAACGAAGTGATGAACGGGCGCGAGAAAAAGCTGTTCGCCGCCGCCGAAGAATATCAACGCACCGGAATTTTACCGGATGCCTTCCACGTGGGCGTCCACGGTGAATTTATCGTTGACGTCGCCTGTTCGCTGGCGTTCAACCTGCGAAGCCGCCATCTGGTGATGGTGGAAAACCGCGGGGCGATTACCAACCTGCCGTACGATGCGGTGGTGGAAGTTCCCGCTTATATCACCGCCGAAGGCCCGGAACCGATTCGCGTCGGCCAGGTGCCGCTGTTCCATCAGACCCTTTTGCAACAGCAGCTCGCGTCTGAACAGCTGCTGGTGGAGGCGACTATCGAAGGCAGCTATGAAAAAGCGTTGCAGGCATTTACCCTGAACCGCACCGTGCCGACCATGGAACATGCAAAAGCGATTCTGGATGAGATGATTGAGGCCAACCGCGACTACTGGCCAGCGCTGCAAAAAGCCTGGCAGGACGGCGAACCGGTGAAAAAATAGGGGCTTGCTCGCGAGTTGAACGTGGTTTGCTTGTCGGTGTCAGAAAAAACACCGACAATCCTTTTTTACGGAAAAGAATGGAGGCAACCCATGTCCACCTCATATTTTGTCGCCGCCGACTGGCTGATTGAGCACGGCGACGATCCGGAAGTCCAGATTATTGACGCGCGTATGGCCCCTCCGGGACAAGAGCATCGTGACGTGCCCGGTGAATACCGCGCAGGGCATCTGCCTGGCGCGGTATTTTTTGATATCGAAGCCCTCTCCGATCATACCTCTCCCCTGCCGCACATGCTGCCGCGCCCGGAAGCGTTTTCCGTGGCGATGCGCGAGCTGGGCGTCAGCAAAGACAAACACCTCGTTGTCTATGATGAAGGTAACCTCTTTTCCGCGCCGCGCGCGTGGTGGATGCTGAAAAACTTCGGCGTGGAAAAAGTCTCGATTCTGGCGGGCGGCCTCGCGGGCTGGAAACGTGACGAACTGCCGCTTCAGCAGGGCGAGGTGACGCTGCCGGAAGGCGAGTTCGATGCCACGTTCGACGCACACGTAGTGAAACGCCTGACCGACGTGCTGGTTGTAAGCCACGAAAAAACGGCGCAAATCGTCGATGCCCGTCCTGCTCCACGCTTCAATGCCGAGGCGGATGAACCGCGTCCGGGACTTAGGCGCGGACATATTCCCGGTGCGCTGAACGTGCCGTGGGGCGACCTGGTGTTTGAGGGCGAGCTGAAAACCACCGACGAGCTGCGCGCCATTTTTGAACGTCAGGGCGTGGATTTGCATCGTCCGATTATCGCCAGCTGCGGTTCCGGCGTAACGGCCTGCGTGGTCATTCTGGCGCTCGCCACGCTCGGCGTAAGCGACGTCACGCTCTACGACGGCGCCTGGAGCGAATGGGGCGCGCGTGACGACCTGCCGGTTGAACCCGCGAAATAATGGATAACCGCCTGGCCACGCTGTTAACGCGCGGGGCGTCATTGACCCGTGCGGAGTATCGCGTCCTCGCCCACCTCACGGAGCATCCGCTGCTGGTGGGCAACATCACGGTTCGCGAGCTGGCAAAGGCGACATTCGTTTCTACCGCCACCATCATGCGGCTGTGCCAGAAGCTGGGGTTCAGCGGCTTTAGCGAGTTTATCTGGCACTGCAAGCAGCTGCTCTCCGACACGCCGCATATTGCCGCTCAGGCGCAGTCGCGTCCTGAACTCCCGGTGCTGTTTAACCAGTTTATCGCCAACTATCAGCACACCTTTCAGTGGGTTACCCAGGACAAACGCCAGCAGTTTTCCGACCTGCTGCGCCAGAAAGAGAGCTTCTTTCTCTACGGGGCCGGGTTTTCTTATCTGTTTGCGGAGTACCTGACCAAGAAGCTACAGGTAATGGGCAAAACGGCGTTTATCTCCGGACCGGGCGACAGCCGGAACATTTTTCTCAGCAATGCCGCCCGCTATCAGGTGTTTATTGCCGTCTCGCGCAGCGGCGAAACGGAGCAGGTGCTGGATAAAGCGCGGATAGCCAAAAACGTCGGCATGACGATCGTCGCGTTTACCCGCGCCTCGGCCAACACGCTGGCGGAGATGGCCGACGTGCACTTTGCGCTCTATGACGAAGCGGTGCACTTTGCCGCCGAAGCCGCAGGGGTGACGTCGTTTGAGTCGAATCTGGTGCTGCTGATGGATTTACTGCTGCTGGAAGCAACGGGGTGATATTCACCCCGCTGTCATCAGATAATGCGGTTGGTCTTGAGATCGCGCAGGAAGCCGCCCCAGCGACGCTCGTAGAACGGCGTAATGTGCTCGGTAATAAAGTGGCTGATGCCCTTCTCACCGTTTTTCACCTGGCAGATATCAATTGGTTCATCGCCCGGTAGCGTGTCGGTCGCCACGCTTCCCGCTGCCTGAACGATCTCGTCGAAATCGCCATCGGCTTCAATACCGATCAACAGCACCGGCTTTTCGTCCGCGCGCTCTTTAATGGAGCAGAGAAACGCGCGCCTGACGGGCTTGAGCGTTTTGAACAGCGTCGTCAGGGAATCAATCATCTGCGCGGGCGGCTCGGCCACTTCAGAGAGCAGCAGCGTTTCGCCCCCTTCCAGCACTTCCTGCGTGCTGAGCGGGTTGCCCTCTTCGCCAATCAGGTGGCTGATTTCGCGCGGCGTGAACTCTTTTCCGGTCGGCAGCTTCGCGTTCAGGAACAGCGTCTGGCCGAGCGTCATTTCAAACAGGGTACGCACCGGCATCACCACGAACGCCTGTTCATCTTCTACCGCTTTCTGCAGCGCTTCCAGCGAGGTGAAGAACGGGATCACCGACGTGCCGTCGTCTTTCTCCCAGTGCAGCAGATCCAGCGCGCTGTCTTCTACGACCTGTTCACCTTCAGCCGCGGTGCCCGGCACCCAGACGGTAGATTCCAGCAGCGTGCGGAAAAAGGCCGGACGGTGGGCGGGCTCGGTCGCCGCCTGCTCCAGCAGGGTTTCTAATTCGTTTTTGGTATCTGACATAGTTTGGCTACTTCAAAAAACGCCGGGTGGCGCTTCGCTTATCCGGCCTACAAAACCGTAGGTCCGTGCAAGCGCAGCGCCGCCGGGCAATATGATGACTCCGAAGGCGCGCGTAAGCGTAGCGCCACCCGGCAAAAAAGATTACTCAGCCGTCAGCAGGTTCGCCACGGTACGCACGCCCAGACCGGTCGCGCCCGCGGACCACTGTTCTACCGCCGCTTTACGGTAGGTTGCAGAGCAGTCAATGTGCAGCCAGCCCTCGTGGTAGTTCTCAACAAAGTGAGACAGGAACCCTGCTGCGGTGCTTGCCCCCGCCGGGTACGCCGCGCTTGCGGTGTTGTTCAGCTCGGCAAAGTTGGACGGCAGCTGGCTACGGTGGAACTCGGCCAGCGGCAGACGCCAGAACGGTTCGTTTTCCGCCGCAGCGCTGGCCAGCAGGCGTGCGGCCAGCTTGTCGTCAAAGCTGAACAGCGCGTGGTAGTCGTTACCCAGCGCGGTTTTCGCCGCACCGGTCAGAGTCGCCATGTCGATGATCAGCTCAGGCTTCTGGGCAGATGCGTCGATCAGGCCATCGGCCAGCACCAGACGGCCTTCGGCGTCAGTGTTCATCACCTCAACGTTTTTGCCGTTACGGTAGCGAATGATGTCACCCAGCTTGAAGGCGTTACCGCTGACCATGTTGTCCGCGCAGCACAGGTACAGCTTCACGCGCTTTTTCAGACCGCGGGTGATGGCAAAGGCCAGCGCGCCGGTGATGGTGGCCGCGCCGCCCATGTCGGACTTCATGGAGTCCATGAACGCGCTCTGCTTCAGGCTGTAGCCGCCGGTGTCGAAGGTAATGCCTTTACCGACCAGGCAGGCAAAGACAGGGGCGTCTTTATCGCCGGTTGGGTTGTAGTCCAGCGCCAGCAGCACCGGAGGACGCTCGGAGCCGCGGCCCACGGTGTGGATACCCATGTAGTTCTGCTCGCGCAGGTCTTCTCCCTTGGTGATGCGGTAGGACATCTTGTCGCCCGCCACGCCGCACAGCAGGTCAACGGCGCGCTGCGCCAGCTGCTCAGGGCCTAACTCTTCCGCCGGGGCGTTGATGGTGTCGCGCACCCAGTCGATAATTTTCAGGCGGCTTTCCAGCTCTTTCTGACCGGCTTCGTCGAGGTTCGCCCACTCAATTTTGCGGGTGCCTTTCGGCCCTTTATAGCCCGCCCAGAACGCCCAACTGCGGTCGGTGTCCCACCCTTCGCCTTCCAGCGAGACATGCTTAATGCCCAGACCGTCAATTTTACGCGCGGCGCGCTGGATCAGGCCCAAATCATCATTGCCCGTCAGGTGCAGGGTAATACCGTCGTTATTAATGCTGTAGGTGGCTTTCTCGCCCCAGCGCGCGTCGGCAGGCTGATTCGAGAGCGTAATCTTCATCGCTTCGGTCATTTTATTTTTCCTTATTAGCAACTAGCAAACGGGCCGCCTGAAGGCAGCCCGTTTTGTTATTTATTCTGCTTCATCTAACCAGACTAACAGAATCGCCTCCAGAATTTTTTCATTGGATGCGTTTGGATCGTCGTCGAAATCCTCTAAATCGCAGATCCACTGATGCATATCGGTGAATCGTACGGTCTTCGGATCGAGATCCGGGTTCGCGTCGTAGAGCGCTTCGCCGATTTCACGGCTGTCTGTCCACTTCAGTCCCATATTAATGCTCGCGTGCGTGGTTGATGGTGTAGCGTGGGAACTCCACGACCAGATCTTCATCGGTCACCGCTGCCTGGCAGCTTAAGCGGCTGTCCGGCTCCAGACCCCATGCTTTATCCAGCATGTCGTCTTCGTCTTCGGTGCTCTCGGCAAGAGAGTCAAAACCTTCACGCACGATGCAGTGGCAGGTGGTGCAGGCACAGGATTTTTCACAGGCGTGTTCCACTTCGATACCTGCACGCAGGGCTACATCGAGAATGGTTTCACCGGTCTTCGCTTCCAGAACAGCGCCATCCGGACAGAGGTCCGCATGAGGCAAAATTACAATCTTTGGCATATTAAACCTCGTCCACGGACTGGCCTTTCAGCGCGACGCGGACAGAGTTGTCCATGCGGCGAGCAGCAAAGTCCTGGGTTTGTTTATCAACGTTTTTAATGGCTTCTTCTATTGCGTCAGCGTCATTGCCTTCGGCCACGGCGCTTAAGCGCGCGGCGGCTTCGTCAATCACCTGGCGCTCAGCGGCGCTTAACAGCGCGGCGTCGGCAGCGAGCGCGCCGTTCAGGCTCTCCAGCACGCGTGCGGCTTCCACTTTTTGTTCCGCCAGCATACGCGCCTTCACATCCTGCTCGGCGTAGCTCATTGAGTCCTGAATCATGGAGGCGATTTCGCCATCGGTCAGGCCGTAGGACGGCTTAACCTGAATAGACGACTCGACACCGGTGGATTTTTCCATCGCCGTGACGCTCAGCAGACCGTCGGCGTCCACCTGGAAGGTGACGCGAATATGCGCCCCGCCCGCCGGCAGCGCCGGGATGCCGCGCAGCGCAAAGCGCGCCAGAGAACGGCAGTCCTGCACCAGCTCGCGCTCGCCCTGCATCACGTGGATGGACATCGCGGTCTGGCCGTCTTTAAAGGTGGTGAACTCCTGCGCGCGCGCCACCGGGATGGTGGTGTTACGCGGGATCACTTTCTCCACCAGGCCGCCCATGGTTTCTAAGCCCAGCGACAGCGGGATGACGTCCAGCAGCAGCATTTCGCTGTCCGGCTTGTTGCCAACCAGAATATCGGCCTGAATCGCGGCGCCGACGGCGACCACTTTGTCCGGGTCGATGGAGGTCAGCGGCGTGCGGCCAAAGAATTCGCCCACGCGCTCGCGCACCAGCGGCACGCGGGTCGAACCGCCCACCATGACCACTTCCAGCACTTCGCTAGCCTCAACGCCGGCATCTTTCAATGCGCGACGGCAGGCCAGTAAGGTGCGTTTCACCAGCGGGGCAATCAGATCGTTAAACTGGTCGCGGGTGATGTCACCCTGCCAGCCCGCAACATTGACGGTGACGCTCTGCGCATCGCTCAGGGCAATTTTGGCGTCGATGGCCGCATCCAGCAGTTCACGCTGTACGCGCGCATCGCTGCGATCGCTGATGCCTGCCTGCTCGCGGATGTAGTCCGCCAGCAGATGGTCGAAGTCATCGCCGCCCAGCGCGGAATCCCCGCCGGTCGCCAGCACTTCAAATACCCCGCGGCTCAGGCGCAGGATAGAGATATCAAATGTCCCGCCGCCGAGATCGTAAACCGCGATCACCCCTTCCTGACCGGAATCGAGGCCGTAGGCAATCGCCGCCGCCGTCGGTTCGTTCAGCAGACGCAGCACATGCAGGCCCGCCAGACGCGCGGCGTCTTTGGTGCCCTGACGCTGTGCATCGTCAAAGTAGGCCGGAACGGTAATCACCACGCCGTCCAGATCGCCACCGAGCGTTTCCGTAGCGCGCTCAGCCAGCGCTTTGAGGATGTCAGCAGAAACACGAATCGGGTTCAGCAGACCGGCCGCGGTCGCAATCATCGGCAGGCCGTTTTCACTTGCCTGCAGCTGATACGGTAGATGCGGGTAGCGGGTCTGAATATCGGCCAGCGAGCGGCCCATCATGCGCTTGACGGAGCTGATGGTATTCGCCGGATCGCGCGCGGCATTAGCGCGGGCGTCATAACCTACCGCGTGACCCTGCTGCTGGTAGTGGACCACGGAAGGCAGCAGATGGCGCCCCTGCTCGTCAGCCAGCGTTTCCGCCTGGCCGCTGCGCACGGTCGCCACGAGGGAATTGGTGGTGCCCAGGTCAATACCCACCGCCAGACGACGCTGGTGCGGTGCGGCACTTAAGCCAGGCTCACTAATTTGTAATAAGGCCATAATTGCTTCCGAAATTAAAAATCGAGCAGCTTTTCTTCGAGTTGTTCAGCACTGCTTCGCAGTTTATCGAGAAAACGGAGTTTGCGCACAGTATCTGCCGCCACGTCCCAGGTCTCGTTGTTCAGTTGCTCCACCATCTGCTGATGGCGGGTATCGAACATGCCCTTTACGCGCGTAATAAAGCTTTCCAGACGCGCTTCGTCTTTGGCCTGTTCAATCTCATCGAGCTCTTCGCGAAGCTCCAGCTGCTCCATCAGAAACGCCGTGTCGCGCACGGTATGCTGTTCGCTCGCCAGATCAAAACCGTGGAGCGAGAGCAGATATTCAGCGCGCGCCAGCGGATGGCGCAGCGTCTGCCAGGCCTGGTTGATGGTGGCAGAGTGGGAAACCGCAGCCAGCTGCTCTGCCTGAGTACCGCTCGCGAATTTGTCCGGATGGTACTGACGCTGCAGATCCTGAAAACGGATCGTCAACGCCTGGAGATCAATCGGGTATTGAGCGGGTAGTCCGAAGAGAGTGAAGTAATCCATAACAATCTCAGGGGTAGCCTGTTAAAACAAACCCCACGCGTAGCGGGTAACGCCACGGTGGGGTTTCGGATGACGCGCGGTTAAACGTGGAAGCTTTCGCCGCAACCACACTCGTCTTTGACGTTCGGGTTCGTGAATTTGAACCCTTCGTTCAGGCCTTCTTTAACGAAGTCCAGCTGAGTGCCGTTGAGGAATTGCAGGCTTTTGCCATCGACCACCACCTTCACGCCCTTGTCTTCAAACACGGTGTCGTCAGACGCCGGTTCGTCAACAAACTCCAGTACGTAAGCCATACCAGAACAGCCGGAGGTACGTACGCCCAGTCGCAGGCCAAAGCCTTTACCACGGTTCGCCAGAAAAGAGCTTACTCGCGCGGCAGCGCTGTCGCTAAGGGTAATCGACATACTCAAACCTCAATTATTTTGCTTCACGTTTGCTTTTGTAATCCGCAATGGCGGCTTTGATCGCGTCTTCTGCCAGAATTGAGCAGTGAATTTTCACCGGTGGCAGTTCGAGTTCTTCAGCAATATCCGTGTTCTTGATTGCCTGTGCTTCGTCCAGAGACTTGCCCTTCACCCATTCGGTGACGAGGGAGCTGGACGCGATAGCAGAACCGCAGCCGTAGGTCTTGAAGCGCGCGTCTTCAATGATACCTTCATTGTTGACTTTAATCTGCAACTTCATCACGTCGCCACACGCTGGCGCACCGACCATGCCGCTACCAACAGATTCGTCGCTGTTGTCAAAAGAGCCAACGTTGCGTGGGTTTTCGTAATGATCGATGACTTTTTCGCTGTATGCCATGATTGAATTCTCCTTATGTACCGATTAGTGATGTGACCATTCAATGCTGTTCAGATCCACGCCCTGTTTGAACATTTCCCACAGTGGAGAAAGGTCGCGCAGACGGCCAATGGAGTTGCGAACCAGCTTGATGGTGTAGTCAATCTCTTCTTCGGTAGTGAAACGACCTAAAGAGAAACGGATAGAGCTGTGTGCCAGCTCGTCAGTCATACCCAGCGCGCGCAGCACGTAGGATGGCTCAAGGCTTGCAGACGTACAGGCAGAACCGGAAGAAACCGCCAGGTCTTTCAGCGCCATGATCAACGACTCGCCTTCAACATAGTTGAAGCTGACGTTGAGGATGTTCGGTGCGCCCTGCTCGAGATCGCCGTTCAGATACACTTCTTCCATATCTTTCACGCCGTCCCACAGACGGTTACGCAGCGTGCGCAGGCGTGCCATCTCGGTTTCCATCTCTTCTTTTGCAATGCGGTAGGCTTCGCCCATGCCCACGATCTGGTGAACAGGCAGCGTACCGGAACGCATGCCGCGCTCGTGACCACCGCCGTGCATCTGTGCTTCGATGCGGATACGTGGTTTACGACGAACGTACAGCGCGCCGATGCCTTTCGGGCCATAGATTTTGTGGCCGGAGAAGGACATCAGGTCAACTTTCAGCTGGCTCAGGTCGATAGGCAGTTTGCCCACGCTCTGGGTCGCGTCCACGTGGTAGATGATACCGCGCGCGCGGCACATTTCGCCGATGGTCGCGATGTCTTGTACCACGCCGATTTCGTTGTTGACGTGCATGATGGAGACCAGAATGGTGTCATCACGCATGGCCGCTTCGAGCTCTTTCAGATCGATGATGCCGTTGCTCTGTGGCGCCAGATAGGTGACTTCGTACCCTTCACGCTCCAGCTGGCGGCAGGTGTCCAGCACGGCTTTGTGTTCGGTTTTGCTGGTGATAATGTGCTTGCCTTTTTTCTGATAAAAGTTGGCTGCACCTTTGATCGCCAGGTTGTCGGATTCGGTCGCACCGGAGGTGAAAACAATCTCACGCGGGTCGGCACCCACCAGGTCAGCAATCTGATTACGGGCGATATCAACCGCCTCTTCAGCATGCCAGCCAAAACGGTGTGAACGGGAAGCTGGGTTACCAAAGTTTCCGTCCAGGGTCAGACACTGCATCATTTTCTCGGCAACACGCGGGTCCACCGGCGTGGTTGCGGAGTAATCGAGATAAATCGGTAATTTCATTGCTCTTTAAACTCCGTACATCGCTTCAATGCAAGGAATCAGGCAACCGGCTGGATGTACGACCGAGTTCACGGGGCGAGTCTACGCCCCGGCCTGATTCTGAAATACTTATCGTTTTATTACGCGCGTAATTTGACGTCGATAGCGTCCTGCGCGCGGGTGCTGCGTTGGGAATCATGGCTGTGCTGACGGCCCGAAACATCCAGAACTTCCTGGTTATTCACCAGCTCACCGAGGGTGATGTTGTTCAGGAAGCCGGTCAGACGGTCGCTCAGATCGCGCCACAGCGCGTGGGTCAGGCACTTATCGCCGCCCTGGCAGCCGCCTTTACCCTGGCAACGGGTCGCGTCAACGGATTCGTCAACGGCGCTGATCACTTCGCCAACTGCAATACTGCCCGCGTCTTTACCCAGCAGATAACCGCCGCCTGGGCCACGAACGCTGGAAACCAGTCCATTTTTACGCAGTCTGGAGAACAGCTGTTCCAGATAAGAGAGGGAGATCCCCTGTCGTTCAGAAATATCAGCCAACGGAACCGGGCCCGCTTCGGAGTTGAGCGCAACGTCCAGCATCGCGGTCACGGCATAACGCCCTTTAGATGTCAGTCTCATGTCTTACTTAACCTCAAACTCGCCCCTGCCCGGGGTTTTTTATTGTAAAATGGGGTATTGCATAGCAGGGCCAAGTCTGACATTCCTGACTAAAATGGTCAACTATTTACTTGACTGTTTTAGTCAGGTATTTAACCTTCTGTGCCGTTTTTTGTCGGGTGGCGCTTCGCTTACCCGACCTGCGGATTTGTAGGCCGGGTAAGCGAAGCGCCACCCGGCGAACAGACGACACTACTCTTTATTTTTCTGCTCAATCGACGCCAGGATCCCGCGCAGGATGTTCAGCTCCTGGCTTTCCGGACGCGCGCGGGTGAACAGACGGCGCAGCTTGTTCATCACCTGCCCCGGGTGGCCTTCGCGGATAAAGCCGGTTGAGAGCAGCGTCTGCTCCAGGTGACCGTAGAAGCGCTCAAGGTCGTCCACCAGCGGATAGGCCGTCACTTCTTTAGGCTCAATCTCTTTTTCCTGCGTCGCCAGCCACGCCATACGCACTTCATAGGCGATAACCTGCACCGCCATCGCCAGGTTCAGCGAGCTGTACTCCGGGTTTGCCGCAATCGCCACGTGATAATGACACTTCTGCAGCTCGTCGTTGGTCAGGCCAACGCGCTCGCGGCCGAACACCAGCGCAACCGGTGCTTGTTCAGCCTCAGAGACACTTTTCAGGCCGCATTCACGCGGATCGAGCATTGGCCACGGCAGCGTGCGCGAACGCGCGCTGGTACCGACAACGAGGCTGCAGCCGGCCAGCGCTTCGTCAAGGGTATCGACGATCTGGGCGTTGCCGATCACGTCGCTGGCTCCGGCCGCCAGGGCGATGGCCTGCGAGTCTGGCTTCACCAGCGGGTTAACCAGCCACAGGTTCGTTAAGCCCATGGTTTTCATAGCGCGGGCAACGGAGCCCATGTTGCCGGTGTGCGATGTTTCGACCAGCACGATTCGAATGTTTTGCAGCATAATTTTTAATGTCTGGATTCAGTGTCTGAAGAATATTCGGGCATATTATCATAAACGGGAGACATAATCCGATCCCGCTGCTATACTCTGCGCCGATTTTCCTGTTCTTTAACATCCAGTGAGAGAGACCGATGCATCCGATGCTGACCATCGCCGTGCGCGCAGCGCGCAAGGCGGGTAATGTAATTGCCAAACACTACGAAACGCCAGACTCCGTAGAAACCAGCCAGAAAGGCAGCAATGATTTCGTGACTAACGTCGATAAAGCCGCAGAAGCGATTATTATCGAAACGATCCGCAAATCTTACCCACAGCACACCATCATCACCGAAGAAAGCGGTGAACATGAAGGTACCGATCAGGATGTTCAATGGGTTATCGATCCACTGGATGGCACCACCAACTTCGTCAAACGCCTGCCACACTTCTCTGTGTCTATCGCCGTACGCATTAAAGGCCGTACTGAAGTCGCCGTTGTGTACGATCCAATGCGTAACGAACTGTTCACCGCGACCCGCGGTCAGGGCGCACAGCTGAACGGCTACCGTCTGCGCTGCAGCAACGCACGCGATCTGGACGGCACCATCCTGGCGACCGGTTTCCCGTTCAAGGCGAAACAGCACGCGACCACCTATATGAATATCCTCGGCAAACTGTTCACCGAATGCGCGGACTTCCGTCGCACCGGTTCTGCTGCGCTGGATCTGGCCTACGTTGCCACCGGCCGCGTTGACGGTTACTTCGAACTCTCACTGAAGCCATGGGATTTTGCAGCGGGCGAGCTGATCGCGCGTGAAGCAGGCGCCATTGTTTGCGACTTCACCGGCGGCCATAACTATATGTCTACCGGCAACATTGTTGCGGGTAACCCACGCGTTGTTAAAGCCATGCTGGCAAACATGCGTGATGAACTGAGCGATGCGCTGAAGCGTTAATCCAGTTTGTTAAGCCCGGTGGCGCTACGCTTACCGGGCCTACAAAATCCCTCAGTACGCTAGAAAGGCCGCAATCCCCTTCCCACCGGCACCGCGCTCATCCACATCGTCACCGCTGCCACCAGCAGAA
This sequence comes from Enterobacter cloacae complex sp. IR5422, assembly GCF_049238165.1. Taxonomy (NCBI): domain Bacteria; kingdom Pseudomonadati; phylum Pseudomonadota; class Gammaproteobacteria; order Enterobacterales; family Enterobacteriaceae; genus Enterobacter; species Enterobacter cloacae complex sp. IR5422. The sequence goes on from NZ_JBMKHT010000015.1 coordinate 48,747, forward strand.
TCACTCCCCCCGCCAGCGCAAGCGTTGTCCACCCTATCTGTCGCCACAGCACCGGCGTTTTACTGCCGCTGAGTTTGACCGCCAGCTGACGGAAGCTGTGAACCAGCAGCGCTAAAGACGAAATGGTGAGAGAGGTTCCTGCCGCCATCGCCAGCGCCGAGAGCATTCCCCAGCCAAAGACACCTATTATCTTACTGAACAGCAGCACCATAATGGCACCCGAGCACGGGCGCATCCCCATCGAGAGAATAATCATCAGCCGGGCGCGCCAGTCGTCGCCGTTCTGTAATTGTTCCTGCGTGGGCAGATGCTGATGACCGCAGCCGCAGTGTTCATCATGAACGTGGTGCGGCGTAAAGGATTTGAACGTGGGCTTTTTCAGCAGCGCGCGCAGTTTTTTCAGCGCCCGCCAGCAGAGGATCAGCCCCAGCACGCCCACCAGCGCATAGCTGCCCTTCTCCAGCCAGAAGCTGCTCATGTGCAGCTGGCGCGCCGGAAGCTGTAACAGCGAAAGCACCACCACGACCAGCGCAATCGCCACGCCGCCCTGAAGCAGCGAAGAGGCCAGCGTCAGGCCGATGCTCGATTTCAGCTTAGACGGATGGGTGGCAAGCCAGGTGGTGATGACGACTTTGCCGTGCCCCGGCCCCAGCGCGTGCAGAACGCCATAGACAAAACTGAACGCCAGCAGGGAGCCGCCCGCTTTGGCCGGGTTCTCGGCCACCGCCTTCAGCAGTCCGCTCATCTGCTGGTTGACTTCACGCTGCCAGATAATGCTTTTCATCATCACCTGCGGCCAGGCCTGCCACAGCCACAGCGCCCCGCAAACCGCGAACAGCAAAAAGAGCGCCAGCGGCCAGAGGTGAAGCCAGCGACGCGGCTTGCGGATCGGAGAGGAGATTACTGACATTGTAACGTCACCTCCTGCGCGAACTGTTTACCCAGCTCCATGTCCTCAGGCGGGGCATCTGCTTTATCCAGCGAGATCGCAAAGTTCAGCGTCTCTTCGCTGGGCTTCGGGGTATGAACGCCAATTTTGCAGCTTTTTTGCAGCGCGTCCGGCAGCCGTACGTCGCTGTCTTTGTCATAGCGCATGTCGACATAGTAGGTAGGGTCAAAAGTGGAAAAGCGGTACGTTTGCCCGGCCAGCGGCTGAGGATGCGCCAGCGGAAGCACGAACGTCAGCACCGCCTGATGCCCGTCACGCGTCATCCCGTATTCCGTTGGACGGTTCTGAAATTTGACCTTTTTGCCGTTATGCCAGAATTCGGTGAAGTAGTGCTGGCCGAGCACGTTGGCCATTACTTCCGCCGCCAGCTTTTTCCAGATATCGTCACCGGGCTTCGCGTTTCCCGCATCATAGAGCAGGTCAGCCGAGGTGATTTCATCCATCGTCCAGCGCATTTTCAGGCCGCTCAGCTGCGTGCCGTCGGTGACCAGCTCGGTCTGGAGACCAATAAAACTGTGAGGGTGGGCGCTGGCGGTGAAGGTGATAACCGCCAAAAATAACGCCATCGCACTTTGTTTAACTGTTTGCATCAATTCCTCACGTCAAAAATTCTGTGATGTTCCCCTGCAATCCTGAGTGAAAGGCCTGCCGGCGCGCTTTTCAGCGCTCATCCTTTAGCTATTCTTATCAAACATTCACACTGGATACCCGACAGATGATGACGACGCTTGAAATTCCATCTGTGCTTTCCAGTTCGCAGCGCCGCTGCCAGGTGCTTTTGATGCTTTACCTGCCCGATGCTGCCGTCACCGCACAGAGCATAATCGCTGCCAACGGCGTGGACGACGCGATGGCACGGCAAGATATAGCCGAGACGCGCGATGAAATCCAGCGCTATCACCGGCTGGATATCGTCACGCACCACGACGGCTGCTACCGGATTGAAGGCACAGCCCTGAATCAGCGTTTATGCCTGCTGCACTGGCTGCGCCGGGCGCTGCGGCTTTGTCCGCAGTTTGTCTCGCACCAGTTTACCCCCGCATTAAAAACCGCGCTTAAACAACTCGGCATCGCGCGCCCGCTTTACGACGATGCGAACCTGCGGGCGCTGATCGGCTTCTGCTCACGCAAGCTGCAGCGCCAGTTTGAATGCCGCGATGTGCAGTTTTTACAGCTCTATCTGCAATATTGTCTTATTCAGCACCAGCTCGGGAATACGCCGCAGTTTTCGCATGCCCAGCGCAGCTGGACCCAGTCGCGGGGAGAGTATTTTACGGCGCAGGAGATTGTCCGCCACTGGAAGCGGCGCGTGCCGCAGGGCGCGCACGTGGATGAACAGCTGTTTCTGGCGCTGCTGTTTATGATGCTCCGCACGCCCGATCCGGTTCTTGATAAGCACCAGCAGGATCAGCGTCTACGCCGGGCCATCGTGCGCATGGTGGCCCGTTTTCGCTCGCAGACCGGAATGAACTTCAGCGATGAGCAGGGGCTGACCGATCAGCTGTATATCCATCTGGCTCAGGCGCTGGACCGTTCGCTGTTTGAGATCGGCATCGACAACAGCCTGCCGGAGGAGATCCATCGCCTTTATCCCCGGCTGTTACGTACCACGAAAGAGGCGCTGTTTGAGCTGGAGGCGGAATTCGGGCTGCGTTTTTCCGACGAAGAGATGAGTCTGGTGGCGGTAATTTTCGGTGCCTGGCTGATGCAGGAGACCGATCTGCATGAAAAACAGGTGATCCTGCTGACGGGAGACGATAAAGCCAGTGAGGAACAGATCGAACAACAGCTTCGCGAGCTGACGCTGCTGCCGCTCAACATTCGCTACCTGACGCTGCAGGCCTTTCAGAAAGAGGGGGCGCCGCGCGAAGCCGCGCTGGTAATCACCCCCTACCCTACGGCCCTGCCGCTGTTCTCGCCGCCGCTGATCCATGCCGTTGAGACACTGAACGCGCAGCAGCAAGAACATATTCGCGCCATGCTGGAATCATAGCGACGCGCGGGCGGCCACTTTAGGTCGAACAACAATGGCGGGCAAGGCGACGAGCGCCATCACCCAGAAGACGCCGTGCCCCAGGTGCTGGTAAAGGAACCCCGCAAACACCGTCATGATCGCGATACTGCCCCCCATTGCCACTGCCGAATAGACGGCCTGCAGGCGAATCACGTCCCCGCCCTCGCGCGCTGCGATATAGCGCATGGCCGCCAGATGGCACACGGTAAAGGTGCCGCAGTGAAGAATTTGCGCCACAATCAGCCACGGCAGATCGGTCGTCCAGCCCATAATCCCCCAGCGCGCCACGCCGCACACGGCGGAAAGCAGCAGCAGGTCACGCGCGCCAAAGCGGCGGAACAGTTTTTTGCTCAGGGCAAAGATAATGACTTCGGCCACCACGCCCAGCGACCACAGATAGCCCACGGCGGAAGCGGAATATCCCGCCCCCTGCCAGTAGATGGCGCTGAAACCATAGTACGCCGCATGTGCCCCCTGAAGGAGGCACACGCACGCCAGAAAACGCCAGCTCTGTGCGACCAGGCTCCGCCATGCGGGCCAGCCCGCGCTCTCCTGATGGCGACTTTCCCCTTGCGGCATCACCGACGGTCGCAGAAGCATGCCCAGCAGCATCGAGGCAATACCGATACTCAGCAGGGCAAGAATGGCGCGGTAATCGTAAAGACTGACCAGTTTCCCCACCAGCGCCGAGCCAATCACAAAGGCGATAGAGCCCCACAGGCGCACGCGACCGTAGTCCATGGTGATCTGTTTCTGCCAGGTGTTCGCCAGGGCATCCGTCAGCGGCACCAGCGGTGAGAAGAACAGGTTAAAGCCGACCATCACCACCATCAGCCAGGCAAACTGGTGGCTGACCCAGAAGCAGGCCACAAAGACCAGGGTCAGCAGAGCCAGAATGCGTACGGCCTTGATCAGTAAGGAGGGATCGCTGACGCGCGGGGCGATCAGCAGGCTGCCGAGGAAACGCGCCACCAGCCCGGCCCCCAGCAGGACGCCGATGGTCTCAGGCGTCAGGCCGATACCCTTAAGCCAGACGCTCCAGAAAGGCAGAAAAATGCCGTAGCTAAAGAAATAGGTGAAATAACTGAGCGCCAGCCAGCGCGTGGAATGCAAGACCATGAATCCCTCCCGAAATCGAGGCCATAGTCTGGCGAGAATATAAAAATTAAGCAAGTAGATAGCCTGCTATAAATTAACGAAAAATTAACATCTTGTGCAGTCGTCTGGCTTATGGCAGGGAATGAAAATGTGTATTACGTTTAAATTACTCCACTTGCAGAGGTATTTCTGCCATGAACTCACTACGTTATCTCGATTTTGGTCAGTCGCGTCATCTGCTGCTGCTCATTGGCCGCATCGCGCTTGTCGTGCTGTTTATTATCTTTGGTTACCCGAAACTGACGGGGTTTAGCGGTACCGTACAGTATATGACCTCGCTGGGTACGCCGATGCCCATGCTGGCGGCCATTATTGCGGTGGTGATGGAAGTGCCTGCCGCTATTCTGATCGTACTGGGCTTTTTCACCCGTCCTCTCGCGGTTCTCTTTGTCTTCTATACGCTGGGCACGGCGATTATCGGTCACCACTACTGGGATATGACCGGTGATACAGTCGTACCGAATATGATTAACTTCTACAAAAACGTCAGTATTGCTGGCGCCTTTATTTTGCTGGCGATTGTGGGGCCAGGCGCCATCTCCCTTGACCGGCGTTAAGCCATAAAAAAAGGCCGCATGCGCGGCCTTTTTTTATTTCTGCAAAGCAGAGGAATTATGCGTATACCGGGAAGCGTGCGCAGATATCCAGAACTTTACCTTTAACGCGCTCGATAACCGCTTCGTCATTGATGTTGTCCAGAACGTCACACATCCAGCCAGCCAGCTCTTTCACTTCCGCTTCTTTGAAGCCGCGGCGAGTCACGGCCGGAGAACCGATACGGATACCGGAGGTCACGAACGGGCTCTTCGGATCGTTTGGCACGCTGTTTTTGTTCACGGTGATGTTGGCGCGGCCCAGGGCAGCGTCAGCTTCTTTACCGGTCAGGTTCTTATCAACCAGATCCAGCAGGAACAGGTGGTTTTCAGTCCCGCCGGATACCACTTTGTAGCCACGGTTCAGGAACACTTCCACCATCGCTTTGGCGTTCTTAGCAACCTGCTGCTGATAAACCTTGAATTCTGGCTCCATCGCTTCTTTCAGCGCGACCGCTTTAGCCGCGATAACGTGCATCAGCGGGCCGCCCTGCGCGCTTGGGAATACCGCGGAGTTCAGTTTTTTGTACAGCTCTTCGTCACCCCCCTTCGCCAGGATCAGGCCACCGCGTGGACCCGCCAGGGTTTTGTGGGTGGTGGTGGTCACAACGTGAGCGTGTGGAACCGGGTTCGGGTAAACGCCTGCGGCAATCAGACCCGCAACGTGCGCCATGTCGACGAACAGGTACGCGCCGATGCTGTCTGCGATTTCGCGCATTTTTGCCCAGTCAACGATACCAGAGTAAGCAGAGAAGCCACCGATGATCATCTTCGGCTTGTGCTCTTTAGCCTGCTTCGCCATGTCTTCGTAGTCAATTTTACCGGACTCATCAATACCGTAAGGGATGATGTTGTACAGTTTGCCGGAGAAGTTAACCGGGGAGCCGTGAGTCAGGTGGCCGCCCTGCGCCAGGTTCATACCCAGAACGGTATCGCCCGGCTGCAGCAGCGCGGTGTAGACCGCGAAGTTAGCCTGGGAGCCAGAGTGCGGCTGGACGTTTGCATAGTCAGCGCCAAAAAGTTCTTTCGCACGATCGATAGCCAGCTGCTCAACGATATCAACGTACTCGCAACCGCCGTAATAGCGTTTGCCCGGGTAACCTTCAGCGTATTTGTTGGTCAGCTGAGAACCCTGCGCCTGCATCACGCGCGGGCTGGTGTAGTTTTCGGAGGCGATCAGTTCGATGTGCTCTTCCTGACGTACTTTTTCCTGCTCCATAGCCTGCCACAGTTCGGCATCATAATCGGCAATGTTCATTTCACGCTTTAACATCCGCATCTCCTGACTCAGCTAACAAGTAAATTTTGGCCTGAAAAGGCAGTCCTGTTGGACGACGGGCAACAGTATAACTGATTAGTTCTGTGATAACAGGTCTTGACAAACGATTTTACGCAAACGTTTTCCTACCCGCCACGCAAGGGTTTGAGGAATAAAGCGCTCGCCCTTTCCAGCGGATTTCTTTTCAGGTTTGTGATGCATATTTTTCATCTTGCAAAGGACCATTTACAACACAGGGGTATTTTTTATAAGATGCATTCAAAATACATCATTAAAATGACATCAGAAGGACGCGCTCATGCTCGACGCTCAAACCATCGCTACCGTAAAAGCCACTATTCCCCTGCTGGTGGAAACCGGCCCTAAACTCACCGCCCATTTCTACGACCGCATGTTCACGCACAACCCGGAGCTCAAAGAGATTTTCAACATGAGCAACCAGCGTAACGGCGATCAGCGTGAAGCGCTGTTCAACGCCATCGCGGCTTACGCCAGCAATATTGAAAACCTGGCTGCGCTGCTGCCCGCGGTGGAAAAAATCGCGCAGAAACATACCAGCTTCCAGATCCAACCCGAGCAGTACAACATCGTCGGCACTCACCTGCTGGCGACGCTGGACGAAATGTTCAGCCCGGGTCAGGAGGTGCTGGACGCGTGGGGTAAAGCCTACGGGGTGCTGGCAAACGTGTTTATCAACCGTGAAGCACAGATTTACAGCGAAAACGCCCGCAAGAACGGCGGCTGGGAAGGCACCCGCGCGTTCCGCATCGTTAAGAAAACCCCGCGCAGCGCGTTAATCACCAGCTTCGAGTTTGAGCCGGTGGACGGTAAGCCGGTGGCCGATTACCAGCCAGGACAGTATCTGGGCGTGTGGCTGAAGCCTGAAGGTTTCCCGCATCAGGAGATCCGCCAGTATTCTCTTACCCGCAAGCCAAACGGCAAAGCCTACCGCATTGCGGTGAAGCGTGAGGACGGCGGTCAGGTTTCCAGCTGGCTGCACAACGAAGCTAACGTGGGCGACGTGGTCCATCTGGCCGCGCCAGCAGGCGACTTCTTCATGGCCGTTGAAGCGAATACCCCGGTGACGCTGATCTCTGCGGGTGTCGGCCAGACGCCAATGCTGGCGATGCTCGATACGCTGGCAAAATCACACCACGGTGCGCAGGTTAACTGGTTCCATGCCGCCGAAAACGGCGACGTGCACGCCTTTGCGGATGAGGTGAAAACGCTCGGAGCCTCCCTGCCGCGTTTCACCGCGCATACCTGGTATCGTCTGCCGACGGAAGCGGATCGCGCTGCCGCGCAATTTGACAGCGAAGGGTTGATGGATTTACGCCAGCATGAAGGTGCGTTCAGCGCACCGGAGATGCAGTTCTACGTCTGTGGACCGGTGGCGTTTATGCAGTATGCCGCGAAGCAGCTGGTTGAGCTGGGCGTGAACAAAGACAACATTCATTACGAATGCTTCGGGCCGCATAAGGTGCTGTAATCGCCCGGCGGCGCTTCGCTTGCGCGGGCCTACGAAGAGTTTTGTAGGCCGGGTAAGCGCAGCGCCACCCGGCAAGAACGTTAAATCGCGGCGTCGTCTTCTTCGCCGGTACGGATACGGATCACGCGCGCCACGTCAAAGACGAAGATTTTACCGTCGCCGATTTTGCCCGTCTGCGCCGTGCGGATAATGGTATCCACACAGGTGTCCACGATATCGTCGCTGACCACGATTTCAATTTTCACTTTCGGCAGAAAGTCGACCATGTACTCTGCGCCACGGTAAAGCTCGGTGTGACCTTTCTGACGACCAAAACCTTTCACTTCCGTCACGGTCATCCCGGTGATGCCGACTTCCGCCAGCGCTTCACGCACATCATCCAGTTTGAAAGGTTTAATAATCGCATCAATCTTTTTCATGGTGGGTCCTTAAACTCTTGCCTGTAAGCTGCCTCGTAATCGATTGCTCACAGTACCATATTCAGGCAAATTTTGCGGTACTACTCTTTAAAATCGTTCGCTTCCAGCTCGTGGCGCGAGAGCAGCTTGTAAAACTCGGTGCGGTTGCGTCCGGCCATGCGCGCCGCGTGGGTCACGTTGCCTTTGGTGATCTGCAATAGCTTGCGCAGATAGTTCAGCTCGAACTGGTTACGCGCTTCGGCAAACGTCGGCAAGGCCGTGTTTTCCCCTTCCAGCGCCTGCTCCACCAGCGCGTCGCTGATGACCGGTGAGGAGGTCAGCGCCACGCACTGCTCAATCACGTTGACCAGCTGACGGACGTTACCCGGCCAGCTTGCGGCCATCAGCCGCTTCATCGCATCGGTGGAAAACGCGCGCACGAACGGTTTATGGCGATCGGCCGCCTGGCGCAAAAGATGGTTCGCCAGCAGCGGGATGTCTTCCGCACGTTCGGCCAGCGCCGGGATCTTCAGGTTGACCACGTTCAGGCGGTAGTAGAGATCTTCGCGGAACTCGTTGCGGGCCATCACTTTTGGCAGATCGCGGTGGGTAGCGGAGATAATTCGCACGTTAATATCGATATCGCGGTTGCTGCCCAGCGGGCGCACTTTGCGCTCCTGCAGCACGCGCAGCAGCTTGACCTGCAGCGGCGCGGGCATATCGCCAATTTCGTCCAGGAACAGCGTGCCGCCTTCCGCCGCCTGGAATAGCCCTTCACGGCTGCTTACCGCACCGGTGAATGCGCCGCGGGCATGACCAAACAGTTCGGATTCAAGCAGCTGCTCCGGGAGCGCGCCGCAGTTAATCGCAATAAAGGCGTTCTTGCTGCGCGGGCTGGCGTTATGAATTGCCTGCGCGAGGATCTCTTTCCCGGTTCCGCTCTGGCCGTTGATGAGCACGCTGACGTCAGACTGCGCCACCATCCTCGCCTGTTCCAGCAGACGCAGCATCACGGGGCTGCGCGTGACGATAGATTCCCGCCAGGCTTCATCCCCCGCCGGAGCGGCATGTTCCAGCGCGCTGTCGATAGCCTTATACAGTGCGTCTTTGTCCACCGGCTTGGTCAGGAAGCTGAACACCCCCTGCTGCGTCGCGGCAACCGCATCCGGGATCGACCCGTGCGCGGTCAGGATAATCACGGGCATACCCGGCTGCTGCTTCTGGATCTCCGCGAACAGCTGCAGGCCGTCCATTTCATCCATCCGCAGGTCGCTTATCACCAGATCGATTTTCTCGCGGCTGAGAATTTTCAGCCCCTCCAGCCCGCTTTCCGCGGTCACGACGCTATAGCCTTCACTCACCAGACGCATTCCCAGCAGCTTTAACAGCCCGGGATCGTCATCCACCAGTAAGAGATGGGCTGGTTTACGGCTCGTCATGCTTCACATCCTCTTGTTTCGGCGTATCGCTGTCCGGCGCAGCGGATGAACTCCCCGGCTGATATTTACGCGACGAGAGCTGTCTTTCGATATCGGTCAGGTTCTCCAGCTTGCGCGTCGTGGTATCCAGCTGGGTACGTAAATGTTGCTGCTGCTGACGCAGCGTATCCAGCTCGCTGTCGGTTGACTGTTGCAGCTTGCTGTAGCGGGAGCGCTCTTCAGAAAGCTGAAGCTGTAGCGTCTGTCCCTCGCGCCAGAGCTGGTATACCGGGCGGATCTGTACCGGAAGATTGACGACAAAGGTGTCCAGCCGGGTCACGTTGGTGCGGCGTTCGACGGGAGTGATTTTTGCATCTGCGAGTAAAATCCCACGCTTGAACGCGTCCTGCCAGGTATCATCATCCAGCATCGCCGCTTTCGCGCGGGCATCAACCGGCGCCAGACGCTGGGCGCAATCTATCCCGCGCAGCCAGAACAGCGGGTTACTTTCGACGTCATGGCCTGAGAGGTTCCAGATGTCGTCACAGCGGGTTGAGAGGAAATCAGCCAGCTGGTTATCGGGCCATTTATCTTCTTGTTTATCGCTAATCGCACTTTGTGGCACATGGGAAACACACCCTGCCAGAAATAAACAGGGCAGGCTCAGGCGAAGCGTGCTGCGGGAAAACACCGCGCGTACGGCGCGGGAAAAGACGTGTGACATACTCACCAGACATAGATTCATTTTATTGATTTTTCCGGCTCAGGGGCAGTTCAATACGGAAGCAAACATCCGAACGTTCGTCCGTGGCGATGTTAAGCTCACCCTGCATGCGTCGTATGCAGTCCCGGGCGATGCTTAAGCCCAGACCACTGCCTTTCACCGCACCTTTCCGCTGATGACTCCCCTGGAAAAAGGGCTCGAAGATCATGGTTTTTTCGTCATCGGGGATCGGGGTGCCGGTGTTAGCGACGTCTATAAACACCCGGGAACCCTTCGTATAGCTTCGGATATAAATGTTACCGGATTCAGTACCATAGTGCACCGCATTGGAATAAAGATTATCCAGCACGCTCATTAACAGCATGGGTTCAGCGAGACAGGTCGGCGCATTCAGCTCTACACCGGTATGCATCATTTTAGCTCTTGCTGGCAGGCTATGGGCGGAGATCACCATATCCACCAGCGGTTCAATGTCGACGTTTTCCAGTAAGACCGCTCCGTCAGCCAGCTTGCGGTTGTAATCCAGCAGCTGCTCAATCAGCTTCTGCAGATTGCGGCTGCTGTTATCCAGGATCTCGACAATTTCTTTCTGTTCGGGCGTAAGCGGCCCAGCCACTTCATCCGCCAGCAGCTCCGTCCCTTCGCGCATGCTGGCCAGCGGCGTTTTAAGCTCATGGGAAATATGGCGCAGGAACTGATGACGCTGTGATTCAAGCCACGCCAGGCGCTCGGACAGCCAGATAATACGCTGACCGACGGAACGCAATTCGCGGGGACCTTTAAAAGCGACCGTATCCCCGAGCGATTTCCCCTCCCCCAGGCGGTTGATCATCCGCTGGATACCCTTCACCGGGCCGATGATCATGCGGGTAAAGAGCAGCACCAGCCCGAGGCTCACGAGGAACAGCACCAGCGCCTGCCAGCCGAAGAACTGGCCGCGCTCGGCAATCTCCTGCTGAAGCTGCTGGCCGCGAGAGAAAATTACCGTGCGGGTTGACTGCACCATCTCGGTATTGGCGTTGGCGAAGGCTTCCAGGCGCGCGGCGGCGGCGGCATCGGGTCCACTGTTGTGGCACTGCAGCTGCGCAAGATCGTTCAGATCCTGACGTAACGCCTGATACAGCTTGTCGTCAGGCAATACGCCGGCGTGGGCGTCCAGCATTTCGCTGTAGCGCTTGCGCTGACTCTGGTACACCTTCTCCAGCGTACGATCGTCAAGCACGCAGTACTGACGATAGCTACGCTCCATCTCAAGCGCGGCGTTGGTCATGGCTTCACTGCGTCTGGCGTCAATAAGCGTCGTGCGGTTCGTCAGTGCCGCCTGGGCACTCAACGCGTTCAGGCTTTGCCAGGCCTGCCAGGCAAGGATCAGCAACGGCAGCAGGATCAGCAGGAAGGCCATCATCACGAGCTGTCGCAGGGAACGGGGAAAAACGGGCCAGCGTTTCAACGCATTACTCTCTTAATGGGGATATACGCAGAGCGTAACTGAGTCTGCCCTTCAGATACAACAAAGCCGGGTAAAAACCCGGCTTTGTCATGGAATGAGGCGGTGCCTAACTCGACGTTTCGCCCTGGCCTGATAAAGCATCGCTATGATCAGTAGTTGGACGGCAGGCACCTTTTTGTGCGTCATTCGAAGTTTATGTAGCGCGTCCCGAAGGGGCTGACATAAGAAGGTGAATGAGCCACTGGTTAATATTATGCAACACCCATGCCAAAATGCAAAACAAAATATTAACACATTGAAATATATGATTTTTACTCGTTTAACCGGTTCATTATCGGTTGAATGATTTCCAGGCTAAGTGTCGCTGTTCAGCAACACCTTAACGGGAACCTTTCCTGTCACATATAAATCAATAGGTTAAATGTCTCCTTTTGGAGACACTCAAACCAGAGGGTTGTCGCGATTTTGCGACAGAGACAAAAAAGCCCGGTGGCGCTCGCGCCTACCGGGCCTACAGTCAGGATGCTGAAACTTAACCCAGCTGCTTACGGGCGTTGCGGAAGATGCGCATCCACGGGCTGTCCTCGCCCCAGTTTTCCGGGTGCCAGGAGTTGCTCACGGTGCGGAACACGCGTTCCGGATGCGGCATCATGATGGTGGCACGACCGCTTTCGCTGGTCACCGCCGTAATACCGTTGACGGAACCGTTCGGGTTAGCCGGATAGGTTTCTGTTACCTTGCCGAAGTTATCGACAAAGCGCAGCGCTACCAGACCTTTGCTCTCCAGCTGAGCCAGATGCGCAGCATCACGCACCTCTACCTGACCTTCACCGTGGGAAACGGCGATTGGCATCTGTGAACCGACCATACCCTGCAGCAGCAGAGACGGGCTCTGGGTCACTTCCACCAGGCTGAAGCGTGCTTCGAAGCGGTCAGACTGGTTACGCACAAAGCGCGGCCAGGCTTCGCTGCCCGGGATCAGCTCGCGCAGGTTAGACATCATCTGGCAGCCGTTACACACGCCCAGCGCCAGCGTCTGCGGACGGTGGAAGAAGGTTTCGAACTCGTCGCGCACGCGGCTGTTGAACAGAATGGACTTCGCCCAGCCTTCGCCCGCGCCCAGCACGTCGCCGTAGGAGAAGCCGCCGCACGCCACCAGCGCCTGGAAATCTTCCAGACCGGTACGGCCTGCCAGCAGGTCGCTCATGTGGACGTCGATAGCGTCAAAGCCCGCGCGGTGGAAGGCCGCCGCCATCTCAACGTGGGAGTTAACGCCCTGCTCGCGCAGCACGGCCACTTTCGGACGCGCGCCGGTCGCAATGTACGGCGCGGCAATGTCTTCGTTTATGTCGAAGCTGAGCTTCACGTTCAGGCCAGGATCGTTGTCGTTCGCCTTCGCGTTGTGTTCCTGATCGGCGCATTCCGGGTTGTCACGCAGGCGCTGCATCTGCCAGGTGGTTTCCGCCCACCACATACGCAGCGTGGTGCGGCTTTCGCTGAACACCGCGTGGCCGTCGGCTTCAATCACGAAACGGTCGCCCTGCACCGCTTTACCGAGATAGTGTACGCAGTCTGCCAGACCGTGCTGCGCCAGAATCGCTTCTACCGCGTCGCGATCTGCGGCGCGTACCTGAATGACCGCGCCAAGCTCTTCGTTAAACAGCGCCGCCAGGCGGTCTTCGCCAAGCGTAGCAATGTTTGCTTCAACGCCGCAGTGACCGGTGAAGGCCATCTCTGCCAGGGTCACCAGCAGGCCGCCGTCGGAACGGTCGTGGTAGGCCAGCAGCTTACGCTGCGCCACCAGCGCCTGAATCGCGTCGTAGAAGCCTTTCAGCTGCGCCACGTCGCGCACGTCGGCTGGCTTATCGCCGAGCTGACGGTAAACCTGCGCCAGCGCGGTAGCGCCCAGCGCGTTGTGGCCTTTACCCAGGTCAATCAGCAGCAGGGCGTTATCTTCGGTCACCAGCTGCGGCGTAACGGTGTGACGCACGTCTTCCACGCGGGCAAACGCGGTGATCACCAGCGACAGCGGAGAGGTCATCTCGCGCTGCTCGTTGCCTTCCTGCCAACGGGTTTTCATCGACATGGAGTCTTTGCCCACCGGAATGGTCAGGCCGAGGGCAGGACACAGCTCCTCGCCCACCGCCTTCACGGCTTCATACAGGCCCGCGTCTTCGCCTGGGTGACCGGCAGCGGCCATCCAGTTTGCGGAAAGCTTAATACGTTTGATGTCGCCAATCTGCGTGGCGGCGATGTTGGTCAGCGCTTCACCGACGGCCAGACGGGCAGAGGCCGCGAAGTCCAGCAGCGCGACCGGGGTGCGTTCACCCAGCGCCATCGCTTCGCCGTAGTAGCTGTCGAGGCTCGCGGTGGTCACGGCGCAGTTCGCCACCGGGATCTGCCACGGGCCGACCATCTGGTCACGGGATACCATACCGGTCACGGTACGGTCGCCGATGGTCACCAGGAAGGTTTTCTCCGCCACAGCTGGCAGGTGCAGCACGCGATTAACGGCTTCAGCCACGGTAATGCCCTGGCGATCCAGCGCTTTGCCCGCCGCTTTACGGGTCTGCACGTCGCGGGTCATCTTCGGCGTTTTACCGAGCAGGACGTCGAGCGGCAGATCGATCGGCTGGTTGTCGAAATGGGTGTCGCTCAGAGTCAGGTGCTGCTCTTCGGTCGCTTCACCGATGACGGCATACGGCGCGCGCTCGCGGCGGCACAGCTCGTCAAACAGCGGCAGCTGATCCGCCGCAACAGCCAGCACGTAGCGCTCCTGGGATTCGTTACACCAGATCTCCAGCGGGCTCATGCCAGGCTCATCGCTCAGGATGTCGCGCAGGTTGAAACGGCCACCGCGGCCGCCGTCGCTCACCAGTTCCGGCATGGCGTTGGACAGACCGCCCGCGCCCACGTCGTGGATAAAGAGGATCGGGTTAGCATCGCCCAGCTGCCAGCAGCGGTCGATCACTTCCTGGCAGCGACGCTCCATCTCCGGGTTGTCACGCTGCACGGACGCGAAGTCGAGATCCGCATCAGACTGGCCGGAGGCCATCGAAGAGGCCGCGCCGCCGCCCAGACCGATATTCATCGCCGGGCCGCCGAGCACGATCAGCTTCGCGCCGACGACGATCTCGCCTTTCTGCACGTGATCGGCACGGATGTTGCCGATCCCGCCCGCCAGCATGATCGGTTTGTGGTAGCCGCGCAGCTCTTCGCCGTTGTGGCTGTCCACTTTCTCTTCATAGGTACGGAAGTAACCGTTCAGCGCCGGACGACCAAATTCGTTGTTAAACGCCGCGCCGCCCAGCGGGCCTTCGGTCATGATATCCAGCGCGGTCACAATGCGCTCTGGCTTGCCGAAATCTTCTTCCCACGGCTGTTCAAAGCCCGGGATACGCAGGTTGGAGACGGAGAAACCGACCAGACCCGCTTTGGGTTTTGCACCACGACCGGTCGCCCCTTCGTCACGGATTTCACCGCCGGAGCCGGTCGCCGCACCCGGCCACGGGGAGATCGCCGTCGGGTGGTTGTGGGTTTCCACTTTCATCAGTATATGCGCGGGCTCCTGATGGAAGTCATAGCGCCCTGCTTCGCGATCGGCGAAGAAGCGGCCCACCTCAGAACCTTCCATCACCGCGGCGTTGTCTTTATAGGCAGACAGCACGTGGTCAGGCGTTTGCTCCATGGTGTTTTTGATCATTTTGAACAGCGACTTTGGCTGCTGTTCGCCGTCAATAATCCAGTCGGCATTGAAAATCTTGTGGCGGCAGTGCTCCGAGTTCGCCTGCGCGAACATGTAGAGTTCAATGTCGTTCGGGTTACGGTTGAGCTTAACGAACGCATCCTGCAGGTAGTCGATTTCGTCTTCTGCCAGCGCCAGGCCGAGACGCAGGTTGGCGTCAATCAGCGCCTGACGGCCCTGTCCCAGCAGGTCCACGCTCTGTACCGGCGCAGGCTGATGGTGGGAGAAAAGCTTCTGCGCGTCATCAAGAGAGGCAAATACGCTCTCCATCATGCGGTCGTGCAGTTCAGCCGCAACCGCCTGCCACTGCGCGTCGCTCAGGGTAGAGGCTTCCACGTAGTACGCCACGCCGCGCTCCAGACGGTTAATCTGGCTCAGGCCACAGTTGTGGGCGATGTCGGTGGCTTTGGAAGACCAGGGGGAGATGGTGCCCGGACGCGGCGTCGCAAGGATCAGTTTGCCGGTTGGCGTATGGCTGCTGAGGCTTGGGCCATACTTGAGCAGGCGTTCCAGCTGTACGCGCTCCTCTGCATTCAGGGGGGCATTCAGGTCAGCAAAATGGACATACTCAGCGTAAATATTGCTTACCGGAAGGTCGGCCGCCTGAAAACGTGCCAGCAGTTTGGTAATACGGAAGGCAGACAGTGCAGGCGAACCACGCAGAATTTCCATCATAAGTCTCTCGTCTTCGAAGCGCCGGGGCGCTTTCAGTGTGCGCAAGGGGGGAAAACGGGCGTCATTATAGAGAATCCTGAGCGCCGACGAAACCGTTTGCGTCGAAATAAAATTGGCAAAGAGATTTAACAATAGATGTGACCTGTCTCTCTAATTGGTTGCCAAGTGGCGCAAGTTTACGCAAAATGCCGCTCATTCAATGGCAAACCTTATTGTTAACATGGCTACAGCAGACTGAGGCAACCGGCGTCGCAGAGAATTAACTAATTGAAAAAATTAAAGATTAATTATCTGCTCATCGGCATTGTAACGTTGCTGTTGGCAGTGGCCCTCTGGCCTTCCATCCCCTGGATCGGCAAAGCCGAAAACCGTATCGCCGCCATTCAGGAGCGGGGGGAATTGCGCGTCAGTACCCTCAACTCTCCGCTGATTTACAGCGACATCAACGGCAAAATCATTGGACTGGATTATGAACTGGCACAGCAGTTCGCCGATTACCTTGGCGTAAAGCTGAAAATCACCGTCCGCCAGAATATCAACCAGCTGTTTGACGACCTCGATAACGACGATGCCGATATGCTGGCCGCCGGGCTGGTGTATAACAGCGAGCGCAGCAAAAACTATCAGCCAGGCCCGACCTACTACTCCGTTTCGCAGCAGCTGGTTTACCGCGTCGGGAGCCTGCGCCCGCGCTCGCTGGCGTCGATTAACGATCGGCAGCTGACGATTGCCCCCGGTCACGTGGTAATTGACGATCTGCGCGAGCTCAAGGAGAAGAAATATCCGGACCTGAGCTGGACGGTGGATGCGAAACTCGGCACGACGGAGCTGCTGGAGCAGGTAAAAGATCAGAAAATCCCCTACACCATCGCCGATTCGGTCGCGATCAGCCTGTTCCAGCGCGTGCATCCTGAAATCGCCGTGGCGCTGGACGTCACCGACGAGCAGCCTGTGACCTGGTTTACTCAGCTCGATGACGATCAGACCCTCTCTGCCGCGATGCTCGATTTCTTCAACACCATGAATGAAGACGGTACGCTGGCGCGCCTGGAGGAGAAGTACCTCGGGCATGGTGATGACTTTGACTACGTTGACACCCGCAGCTTCCTGCGTGCGGTAGACAGCGTCCTGCCGGACCTGCAGCCGCTGTTCGAAAAATACGCCCAGGAAATTGACTGGAAACTGCTGGCGGCTATTTCGTATCAGGAATCCCACTGGGATACCCAGGCCACGTCTCCGACTGGCGTACGTGGTTTGATGATGTTAACTAAAAATACCGCGCTGAGCCTCGGCGTCAATGACCGTACCGATGCGGAACAGAGCATCAGCGGCGGCGCGCGCTACCTGCAGGATATGATGGCCAAAGTCCCGGAAACGGTGCCGGAAGAGGAGCGGATCTGGTTCGCGCTGGCGGCCTACAATATGGGCTATGCGCATATGCTGGATGCGCGAGCGCTGACGGCCAAAACGAAAGGCAACCCGGACAGCTGGTCAGACGTAAAACAGCGCCTGCCGCTGCTGAGCCAGAAGCCATGGTATAACAAGCTGACGTACGGCTACGCGCGCGGGCATGAAGCCTACGCCTACGTGGAAAATATCCGTAAATATCAGATTAGCCTGGTCGGGTATCTGCTGGAGAAAGAGAAAGAGGCGACAGAGGCCAAACGGCTGGCCCAAAGCTACCCTGTCGTGGCGCCGGACGAGCTTAACCGTCCGTCGGCTTCAATTCTGCCTTTTGCTGCTTTTTCTGCTGACGGCGCATTCGAAAGAAATCGCTTAATAGCCCCGAACACTCTGGTGCAAGCACCCCGCCGATAGTCTTTACCTGGTGGTTCATCCCCGGGTGACCCAGCACGTCCATCAGCGAACCGGCCGCGCCGGTTTTTTCATCCCGCGCACCGAAGACCAGAGTCCCGATCCGGCTGTGCACCATCGCCCCGGAGCACATCACGCACGGCTCCAGCGTCACATACAGCGTGGTATCAAGCAGGCGATAGTTTTGCAGCACCAGACCGCCCTGACGAAGCGCCATGATTTCGGCGTGCGCCGTCGGATCGTGGCGGCCAATGGGACGGTTCCACCCTTCACCAATCACCTGGTTATTATGGACCAGCACGGCGCCCACGGGCACTTCGCCCTCGTCCCAGGCACGCTGAGCGAGCGTTAGCGCGTGGCGCATCCAGTATTCATGCGAGAATTCAGGGTTGGACAACGGTTGATACTCCAGTCGAAAAGCGGGCGGCATTATACACACCCCTTATGGATAAGACTATTCGAGTTGCTGAAGTTCACCTGATGGCGTGACGCGCCAGCGGTGCTGGCAAAAATAGAGCAGCGGGTTGTCCTGCTTGCTGTCGCTGTAGCCGCTGTACAGGCGCAGTGGCGTGCCGATACGTTTTTCCAGCTGGACCACTTTTTCATGCCCCAGGCAGCGCATCGTCAGCACCCAACCGCCGTAGCCGCGGGCAATTTGCGTGGCGATAAGATTCACGCGCGGTAGCCAGGGGGTATCAAAGTAGACCTGCTCCACCAGCGTCTGCGGGGAGCCGGTAATCAGCCAGATGTCGGCATCGTTCGCGTCGAGATAGCCGGTCAGGCGCGCCTGCACCACCGGGAATGCGGCAACGTGGCCGCGGAACCAGTGCGCAAAATCCTGCTCGAGCTGTTTGAGGCGCGCTTCGCTGTGCCCAAACGTACATCCCCACAGCAGCAGGCTCATTGGCCATCGCGCCGCACGGCCCTTCACCAGCAGCGCGATCCCAATAACCGGTAAGAGCGGTAGCACGAGCAGCGCATTCAGAGGCTGACGCCGCAGCAGGTAACGCATAAACGTACCAAACATATCCTGCTGATGCAGCGTGCCATCCAGGTCGAAAAAGACAACGCGACGCCCGTGATTTGCCAAACCTTACTCCTCTGGGTCGTTGAAACCTAACAGCCAGGTAAACAGGAACCCGGCGATCACCGCTACTAAATAGCCTAACAGATAGAGCACCACTTTTCCGGTCACGATGGTTAATGCCAGCGGTAACCCCGAGAGACCAAAGGTGATGACGGTGGCAACTTTCCAGTAGCTGATCAGCGCCCCGCCTACCGCGCCGCCCAGACAGGCCGCGAGGAACGGTTTACCCAGCGGCAGCGTAACACCGAAAATCAGCGGCTCGCCAATGCCGAGCAGTCCGACCGGGAGTGCGCCTTTAATCATTTTTTTCAGACGCGCGTTGCGGGTTTTCATCAGTACCGCAATTGCCGCACCGACCTGCCCTACACCCGCCATCGACAGGATAGGCAGCAGCGCGTTATAGCCGTGCGCCTGCACCAGCTCGACGTGGATCGGTACCAGCCCCTGATGCAGGCCGGTCAGCACCAGCGGCAGGAAAGTACCCGACAGCACCGCGCCCACTAACAGGCCGCCGCGGTCAATCGCCAGCGACGCACCGTGGGCGATGGCCTCAGAGATCCACCCGCCTAACGGCTGGAGGGCGACAATCGCTACGCTACCGGTAATCAGCGTGGTCAGCAGCGGGTTGAGAATCAGCTCGATGGAGCCTGGCAGAACCGCGCGCAGCCGTTTCTCGATCCAGCACATCAGGATGACCACCAGCAGCACCGCGATCACCCCGCCGCGGCCCGGCTGAAGCGCCTCACCAAACAGCGTAATCTGCGCCAGCTGCGGGCTGGACAAGATGCCCGCCATCACCCCGCCCATCGCCAGCGATCCGCCAAACACCTTCGCGGTATTCACCCCGACCAGAATGTTCATGATGGCGAACACCGCGCTGCCGAAGATCCCGAGAATCCCCAGCAGGTTCGGATACTGCGTGGCGAAATCCCCCACAATATCCGGCCGCTTGAGGATATTAATGATCCCGGTGATCAGGCCTGAGGCAATAAACGCCGGGATCAGCGGAATAAAGACGTTGGCCAGCTGTCGCAGCGCATCGCTCATGGGGGCTTTGTATTTCGCCTTTGCCTGGGCTTTGGTGCGCTCAGCATCGTCAATCGATACGCTCGCACTCACGCCCATCAGCGCGCGCATGGCATCGACAACCTGCGCCGCTTTCCCTGGGCCGACGATCAGCTGGTGCTGCTGCCCCTGTTTCACGTAGCCGCTGACGCCGGAAAGCTGCTTCAGACCCGGCACGTCAAGCTGGTCGTCGTCATGCACCTCGACGCGCACGCGCGTCATGCAGTTTTCGAGACGCTGAATATTTTGTTCCCCACCAATCCCCCGCAGGATACCGCTGGCGAGCGCTGCTGTTTTGTCCATACACGCCTCTGTTAGTGTTCTAATGCCGCCCGTAAGAAACCGTTATGCGCATCGAGTTTGGCTCTTGCGGCCGCCGCATCCAGCCCGCTTAAGATCATCAAAATGGCCGGTTTAACATCGTGATCGGTCTGTTTGAGTACCGCTTCCGCCTCTTCACGTCCTGCGCCCGTCGCCTCCATCACCATGCGGCAGGCTCTGTCCACCAGCTTGACGTTGGTGGCCTGCATATCCACCATCAGGTTCTGATACACCTTGCCGAACTTCACCATCGCGCCGGTGGAGATCATATTGAGCACCAGCTTTTGCGCGGTCCCGGATTTCAGGCGCGTGGAGCCGGTGAGCGCTTCCGGCCCGACAACTGGCGAGATAGCAATTGTGGCCACCTGCGCAATCGGTGAGCCAGGGTTGCAGGAGATGGCGACCGTCGTACAGCCGGTCTGGTTGGCGTATTCCAGCCCGCCAATCACGTACGGCGTGCGCCCGGATGCCGCCAGCCCGACCACCAGATCCTTCGCGGTCAGATTAAGATCCTTCAGGTCATCCTCGCCCAGCTGTTTGTTGTCTTCCGCCCCTTCAACGGCTTTCAACAGCGCACCGGGGCCACCGGCGATCAGCCCAACTACCAGACCATGCGGGACCCCAAAGGTTGGCGGACATTCTGACGCGTCCAGGACCCCTAAACGCCCGCTGGTCCCCGCCCCCATGTAAATAATGCGTCCACCGGCCTTGAGGGCTTCCGCAGCCGCATCGACCGCTTTCGCCACCTCTGGTAATGTCTCTTTCACTGCCTGCGCGACCAGCGTATCCTGTTGATTAAAGCGGTTAACCAGCTCCAGGGTGGAGAGCGCATCCAGATCCATGGTTTGCGGGTTACGTGTTTCAGAAACAAGTGAGCCAAGATTCATTTTTGTACCTCAAGAATTTTTAATTCATAATAATCACACTATAATGGAATATAAAATTCATTCAGGCGAGCAAAATCCGTATTTGCGCAGATAATCACATTTTCGCCAGGAGACCGTATGAACTGTTTAATTCGCATTCGCCAGCGCTACGCAGGCTTTGCCCAAAGCGACAAGAAGCTGGCGGATTTTCTGCTTTCTCAACCCGATCGCGCGCGCCATCTCAGCTCGCAGCAGCTGGCGAGTGAAGCCGGGGTGAGCCAGTCCAGCGTGGTGAAATTTGCGCAGAAGATTGGCTTTAAGGGATTCCCTGCCCTCAAGCTGGCGATCAGTGAAGCGCTGGTCAGTAATCCTAACCCGCAGTCCATGCCGGTGCATAATCAGATCCGCGGAGACGATCCGATGCGGCTGGTCGGCGAAAAGCTGATCAAAGAGAACGTGGCGGCCATGCATGCGACGCTCGATGTGAATACGGAAGAGAAGCTGCTGGAGAGCGTGGCGATGCTGCGCGGCGCGCGGCGGATCGTTCTGACCGGCATCGGCGCGTCCGGACTTGTGGCGCGTAACTTTGGCTGGAAGCTGACAAAAATTGGCCTTAACGCCATCGTCGAGCAGGATATGCACGCCCTGCTGGCGACCGTACAGGCGATGGATCCTGACGATCTGCTGCTGGCGATCTCCTATTCCGGCGAGCGCCGTGAGATCAACATGGCCACCGACGAAGTCCTGCGCGTCGGCGGTAAAATTCTGGCGATCACCGGTTTTACGCCGAATGCCCTACAGCAGCGGGCCACGCGCTGTTTATATACCATTGCCGAGGAACAGGCCACGCGCAGCGCGGCTATCTCGTCCACCAGCGCACAAATGATGCTGACGGACCTGCTGTTTATGGCGCTGGTGCAGCAGGATCTGGAGCGTGCGCCCGAGCGCATTCGCCACAGCGAAGAACTGGTAAAGAAACTGGTTTGACGCGTATAATGCCCGCCCAGTTTGTGTTGTTTCTGAGAATTTCCTGATGGCGCTGTTAATTACCAAAAAATGCATTAATTGCGATATGTGCGAGCCCGAATGCCCGAACCAGGCCATTTCGATGGGCGACAGCATTTATGAGATTAACAGCGACCGCTGCACCGAATGCATCGGCCACTATGAAACGCCGACCTGTCAGAAAGTGTGCCCGATCCCCAATACCATCCTGAAGGATCCGGCACACGTCGAGAGCGAAGAGCAGCTGTGGGATAAGTTTGTCCTGATGCACCACGCGGACAAACTTTAACTTTCGATGATCACCGTTGCGCTGGCATAGTGACGCTCATCCGCGATCGTCACGTGGACGTGATTCACGCCGAGCTTCTCTGCCAGCTTTTGCGCCTCGCCCCATAAACGCAGGCTTGGCTTACCCAGCTCATCGTTAAACACTTCAAACTGGTTGAACGCCAGACCGTTACGAATGCCGGTCCCGAAGGCTTTGGCGGCCGCCTCTTTTACCGCAAAACGCTTCGCCAGAAAACGCACCGGCTGCTGATGCGCTTCCCAGATGGCCCATTCGTTATCGCTCAGCACGCGCCTTGCGAGGCGAACGCCGCTGCGGGCGATCACCGCTTCAATGCGGGCTATTTCCACGATATCGGTGCCTAAGCCCAGAATGGCCATTACTGACGCGCTTCCAGCATCAGGCGTTTCATTTCCGCGACCGCCTCTTTCAGGCCGCTCATCACCGCGCGGCCAATGATCGCGTGACCGATGTTCAGCTCGTGCATTTCCGGGATGGCGGCAATGGCCTTCACATTATGGTAGGTCAGGCCGTGACCGGCATTGACCTTCAGACCCAGGCTCGCCGCGTAGGTGGCCGCTTTAGCAATACGCTCCAGCTCTTTCTCCTGCTCGGCATCGTTTTTGGCATCGGCATAGCAGCCGGTGTGAATTTCGATATACGGCGCGCCCACGTCGGCTGCCGCTTTAATCTGGGTGAAGTCGGCGTCAATAAACAGCGAAACCAGGATACCGGCATCAGCCAGGCGCTTGCAGGCATCGCGCATTTTGTCGAGCTGGCCGGCCACGTCCAGACCGCCTTCGGTCGTGACTTCCTGGCGTTTTTCCGGCACCAGGCAGCAGAAGTGCGGCTGGGTCTCACAGGCAATCGCCAGCATCTCTTCGGTGACCGCCATCTCCAGATTCATACGGGTGTCCAGCGTCTGACGCAGAATGCGAACGTCGCGGTCAGTGATGTGGCGACGGTCTTCACGCAGGTGAACGGTAATGCCGTCGGCGCCAGCCTGTTCAGCGATAAACGCCGCCTGAACCGGATCGGGATACGCCGTGCCGCGCGCATTACGCAGCGTGGCGATATGATCGATGTTGACGCCTAACAGTAATTCAGCCATGACAATCCTCGGTATTTTGGTTCATTTCCCTCCCCCTCTCCCTCCGGGAGAGGGCTGGGGTGAGGGGGAAAAACGTTAACGTTTCGGCACAAACTGCCTGAATAATTCGCGGCTCTTTAAGGGCTTGCCGCCAAGATACGGCTTGAGGGCAATCCGGGTAAAGCGTTTTGCTGCGCGCAGGGTATCCTGATCGGGAAACTCGCGCTCATAAAGCGCCCTGAGCTGACGCCCGGTAAAGGTGCTGTTGTCGATCACGACGCTGGCAATGAAGCCTTTTTCTTCACGGTAGCGGTAGGTCATGGTGTCTTCCACTTCGTCACCGCTGCCCGCACAGTGCAGAAAATCGACCCCGTACCCAAGATGGCCCAACAGCGCCAGCTCAAAACGCCGCAGCGCAGGCTCGGGCGTACCGGTTGCGCCAGCCAGCGCCTGGATACAGTGCAGATAATCAAAGAAAAGTTCAGAGAAGCGGGTCTCATGTTCAAGAACGCGTGAGATGAGTTCATTGACATACAGACCGCTGTAGAGCGTGATGCCGGAGAGAGGAAGCGCCAGGGAGACGGCTTCGGCGCTGCGCAGGGTTTTGACTTCCCCTCGCCCACCAAAGCGGACCAGCAACGGCGTGAAAGGCTGTAAGGCACCTTTCAGGTTAGAACGTTTGGAACGTGCGCCTTTTGCAACAAGGCGCACGCGGCCCGACTCTTCCGTGAAGACGTCCAGCATCAGGCTGGTTTCGCTCCAGGGACGACTATGCAGGACAAAGGCGCGCTGCCATCCATCCATATGCTCGTCGTCTTGTGTTACTGGTCTTCGCCGTAACCGAGGCTGCGCAGAGCACGCTCATCATCGGCCCAGCCAGATTTCACTTTCACCCACAGTTCAAGGTGAACCGGCGCTTCGAACATCTCCTGCATGTCCTTTCGGGCTTCAATGCCGATGGTTTTGATCTTGGCACCTTTATTGCCGATCACCATCTTCTTCTGCCCTTCACGCTCAACGAGGATCAGGCCGTTGATGTCGTAGCCGCCACGCTCGTTGCTCTGGAAACGCTCGATCTCCACCGTCACAGAGTACGGCAGTTCAGCGCCCAGGAAACGCATCAGCTTTTCACGGATGATTTCAGACGCCATAAAGCGCTGAGAGCGATCGGTGATGTACTCTTCCGGGAAGTGATGAATCGCTTCCGGCAGATGTTTGCGCACGATGCCCGCGATGGTATCCACGTTCAGACCCGTCTCCGCAGACAGCGGAACGATGTCGAGGAAGTTCATCTGGCTACCGAGCCACTGCAGATGCGGCAGCAGATCGGCCTTTTCCTGCACGTTGTCAACTTTGTTGACGGCGAGGATGACCGGCGTTTTGCCGTCGCGCAGCTTGTTCAGCACCATCTCGTCGTCCGGCGTCCAGCGGGTGCCTTCCACAACGAAAATCACCAGCTCCACGTCGCCAATCGAGCTGCTCGCCGCCTTGTTCATCAGACGGTTGATGGCACGCTTCTCTTCCATGTGCAGGCCCGGGGTATCGACGTAGATCGCCTGATACGCGCCTTCAGTATGGATACCGACGATGCGGTGACGCGTGGTCTGCGCCTTACGCGAGGTGATAGAAATCTTCTGCCCAAGCAGATTATTCAACAGGGTGGATTTGCCGACATTCGGACGTCCGACGATGGCAATAAATCCGCAATAGGTCTTTTCTTCGCTCATTCCAGCTCCAGCATTTTTAACGCCTGTTCGGCGGCAGCCTGTTCAGCCTTACGACGGCTTGAACCTGTGCCCACCACCGGTTCACTCAGGCCACTGACCTGGCAATGGATGGTAAATTCCTGATCGTGCGCTTCGCCACGAACCTGCACCACCAGATAAGATGGCAGCGGCAGATGACGGCCCTGCAAATATTCCTGCAGACGCGTTTTGGGATCTTTTTGTTTATCGCCCGGGCTGATTTCGTCCAGACGGGTCTGATACCAGTTCAGGATCAGCTTTTCGACGGTCTGGATATCGCTGTCCAGGAACACACCACCAATTAATGCTTCGACCGTATCGGCAAGAATAGATTCACGACGGAAGCCGCCGCTTTTCAGTTCACCCGGCCCAAGACGCAGACATTCGCCCAGCTCAAATTCGCGCGCGATTTCCGCAAGGGTATTACCCCGAACCAGCGTGGCACGCATGCGGCTCATATCACCTTCATCCACGCGCGGGAAACGATGATAAAGCGCATTCGCAATCACGAAACTTAAAATAGAGTCGCCTAAAAACTCGAGACGCTCATTATGTTTGCTGCTGGCACTGCGGTGGGTTAATGCCTGTTGCAACAACTCCTGATGATGAAAAGTGTAGCCCAGCTTCCGTTGAAGCCGATTAATTACGATGGGGTTCATGCGATACCAATAAATGAATGCGTCAAAAATGCAGCACACGAAACCGACCTGAGAAAACCAACGCGGTTTCGTGTGCCGTGGCACCCTTGCAGGGCCAACCTTAAACTTCGGGGGAATATTCTATACACAACGACAGGGGATGTCGTTAGTTCGAAGAGATTTATCGGTGAAATAATTCGTGTAGCCGCGTTAATTCGCGGCTACACGTTCATTTAGTGAGAATTAATGGATTCCGCCAATACGATTCAGGCGTACGCCGGTCGGCCATTCGCCTTCCTGCTTCTCAAAACTCATCCAGATTGCGGTCGCTTTACCGACCAGATTCGCTTCCGGCACAAAGCCCCAGTAACGGCTGTCCGCAGAATTATCGCGGTTGTCACCCATCATGAAGTAATGGCCTGGCGGTACAATCCAGCTTGCCAGCTGCTGGCCCGGCTGACGATAGTACATACCCACTTGATCCTGTGCGATTGGCACGGTGAGGATCCGGTGCGTCACGTCACCCAGCGTCTCTTTGCGCTCAACCAGACGAATACCGTTATCTTTGGTTTCGCCTTTCGGTACCTGGAAGAATCCGCTGCTCGCTTCGCCGCCGTTGTGACGGGCAAAGGTCTGCACAAAATCACTTGGCTCAACGTTCGAGTAAGTGATTGGCAGCGCGTTTTCACATGCAGTACCGGAGCTGCAGCCTGGCTGAACGGTGACTTCTTTCGCAACCGGATCGTAAGTCACTTTGTCACCCGGCAGACCTACCGCGCGCTTGATGTAGTCCAGGCGCGGATCTTCCGGATATTTGAACACCACGATGTCGCCACGTTTCGGATGACCGGTTTCGATCAGCGTTTTCTGGTAGATCGGATCTTTAATGCCGTAGGCAAACTTCTCTACCAGAATAAAATCACCAATCAGCAGCGTTGGCATCATTGAACCTGATGGGATCTGGAACGGTTCGTAAATAAACGAACGTACCACCAGCACAATCGCCAGCACCGGAAACACCGAGGCGCCCGTTTCCAGCCAGCCCGGTTTCGGACCGACTTTCTTCAGGGTTTTCGCGTCAATACCATCGCCAGTGGCTACCTGTGCGGCAGCCTGACGTTCACGACGTTTTGGGGCGAAGATAAACTTATCCAGACACCACAGCAGACCTGTCACCAGGGTAGCAATGACCAGGATCAGGGCAAACATGTTCGCCATGCCAACTCCTTAGGGTTATTTGCCGTCTTTACCAACATGAAGGATGGCAAGGAATGCTTCCTGCGGCAGCTCGACGTTACCGACCTGCTTCATACGCTTCTTACCTTCTTTCTGCTTCTGCAGCAGCTTTTTCTTACGGCTGACGTCACCGCCATAGCACTTCGCCAGAACGTTTTTACGCAGCTGTTTCACGGTAGAACGCGCGATAATGTGGTTGCCAATGGCCGCCTGAATCGCGATATCGAACTGCTGACGCGGGATCAGATCTTTCATCTTCTCAACCAGCTCGCGGCCACGGTATGGCGCATTGTCGTTGTGGGTGATCAGCGCCAGCGCATCCACACGCTCGCCGTTGATCAGCACGTCCACACGCACCATGTTGGAGGCCTGGAAGCGTTTGAAGTTGTAATCCAGTGACGCATAGCCACGGGAGGTGGACTTCAGACGGTCGAAGAAGTCGAGTACCACTTCCGCCATCGGGATTTCGTAGGTCAGTGCGACCTGGTTACCGTGGTAAACCATGTTGGTCTGCACGCCGCGCTTCTCAATACACAGCGTAATGACGTTACCGAGGAATTCCTGCGGCAGCAGCATGTGACATTCGGCAATAGGCTCACGCAGCTCGTGAATATTGTTCAGCGGGGGCAGCTTGGACGGGCTGTCGACGTAGATCACTTCTTTCGAGGTGGTTTCAACTTCATACACTACCGTCGGCGCGGTGGTGATGAGGTCCAGATCGTATTCACGCTCCAGACGTTCCTGAATGATCTCCATGTGCAGCAGGCCGAGGAAGCCGCAGCGGAAGCCGAAGCCCAGCGCCGTTGAGCTTTCTGGCTCGTAGAACAGGGAGGCATCGTTCAGGCTCAGCTTGCCAAGCGCATCACGGAAGTTTTCGTAGTCGTCAGAGCTGACCGGGAACAGGCCCGCGTAAACCTGCGGTTTCACCTTTTTAAAGCCTGGCAGCGCTTTTTCTGCCGGGTTACGCGCACCTGTCAGGGTATCGCCCACCGGCGCACCGAGGATGTCTTTGATGGCGCACACCAGCCAGCCTACCTCGCCGCATGTCAGCTCGGTACGGTCAACCTGTTTTGGCGTGAAGATACCCAGACGGTCGGCGTTATAGACCTGTCCGGTACTCATAACCTTGATTTTGTCGCCTTTGCGCATGGTGCCGTTTTTAATACGCACCAGGGAGACAACGCCCAGATAGTTATCGAACCAGGAGTCAATAATCAGCGCCTGCAGCGGGGCATCCGGATCGCCTTCCGGGGCCGGAATATCACGCACCAGACGTTCCAGCACGTCGGTCACGCCGACACCGGTTTTCGCAGAGCAGCGCACGGCATCGGTCGCGTCAATGCCGACAATATCTTCAATCTCTTCCGCGACGCGCTCAGGATCGGCGGCTGGCAGGTCAATCTTGTTCAGAACCGGCACAACTTCGAGGTCCATTTCCATCGCGGTGTAGCAGTTTGCCAGGGTCTGGGCTTCTACGCCCTGCCCGGCATCGACTACCAGCAGCGCGCCTTCACAGGCCGCGAGCGAGCGTGAAACCTCATAGGAGAAGTCAACGTGGCCTGGGGTGTCGATAAAGTTCAGCTGATAGGTTTCGCCATCAGCCGCCTTGTAATCCAGCGTGACGCTCTGCGCTTTGATGGTGATACCGCGTTCGCGTTCCAGGTCCATGGAGTCCAGAACCTGGGCTTCCATTTCACGATCAGACAGGCCACCGCAAATCTGGATAATACGGTCAGACAGCGTCGACTTACCGTGGTCAATGTGAGCAATGATCGAAAAGTTACGTATGTTCTTCATATAGTTAAATAATTATGCCTTACGAATTCCTGGAGGCCGCTGTTCTTAGCCTGACGTTTTTCAGTGCGAAAACGCAGCATTCTACACTACATCTCCGCTACCTGGAAATGGACTTAGCGCCGGGTATAGCGTGAAGAAAGGACGTTTTCTGTTTTAAGACGTAAAAATGATAAAGCCCGATGAATCACCGGGCCTCAGAAGAGAGCGTCTCGACGCGAAGCTGGTCTGGCGCCAGCCCAACGCTGAGAATAACAGGCTGCCACTCCTCGCGCGCGGCAAGCGTCGGGGAGAGGCCTTTGGCAAGCCAGAATCCCCCCAGACCACCTAATGCGGCACCGCACATGGCGGCTCCGTCGGTGCCAAACAGCATCTGGAAAACGCCGCCCATAATAAACAGCCCGATCAGCGGAGAGAGATAGACCAGCATGGCGGAGCTGAGAAGACTGCCTTCTGCGATGCCCAGTTCAACCTTCTGCCCGGCCATCAGCGGCTGTTCGCTTGGCACAGAAATCGTGTGCGATGTTTGCGGCCCGAGCTTATTCAGCACGCGGCTGCCGCAACCGGCTCGGGATGCGCAGCTATTGCATGAGGCTTTTACGTCGCAGCTCACCAGCGCAATGCCGTTTTGCCACGAGACTACCGTCGCCCACTCTTTGATCATTGTGCGGCCCTGAATTTAATGCTGTCGGAGATGCGCTTCGCCGTTTGCGGAGGAAGTTCACCCACAATGGTGATCTCTGCGTTATCGCGTACCGTTGTGCTCACCGTACGGCGCCCGGTACGCAGCATTTGTTCGGCGCTGTTTGCCGTTGCGCGATTGATATTAACCGAGAAGCTGAACAAACCATCGGAATAGAGGCGCGATTCCACTGGCGTTTCAATCGTTGGCAACTGACGACGGCTGCTGGACACTTCGCTAAACCCTTGTGGGATCCAGGCAGGTACCCAGTTGAAATTAACGGAATCGCCTGCCGGAACGGAAAGCAGCGGCGGCAGGCTGGCCTTAGCCAGATTCTGCATGCTGTTGCCAACCTGATTGTTCACGCTGAAGGAGATAACGCGGAACTGTTCCAGCGTTTCACCGTCACGGTCAAGCAGATCTACACGCATGGGGAGTTTGGTTTCCGCGTCGATCCAGACAATATAGCTGTAGCGCGTTCCATCCCGGGCGACAACGCGGATCACCTCACACAGTCTGTCCGCAATACGCGTACGCCCTACCGAGATAAAATCGTAGTAAGGGGCCAGCCGTTTGAAGTCGGTGTAAATGAGTGACGGCAGAGAATCAACGATATAGTCGCCATTCAGCGTGAAAGGCTCCAGGCCGGGCTCGAAATAGCTGATTTCGTTACCACGCTGGACAACTTCCCGACGCGGACCATCCATCTGTAAAAGCTGGGCGAGCGGCTGATTATCAAGACGGGCATGGCGATAGCGTAACGACTCGACGCCCTGCTTATTGATGCTGATAAATGCCAACTCGTAATTGAGTGACTGGCTGGCCAGATTCATTTGCTGCAACAACGCCCCGGATGATACATCAGCCGAGGCGTTGGCAGAGAAGAACAGGCTACCCGCCATCAGAGACATGGCGAACCAAAGTTGCTTCATTACTGCGATTGCGTTCCTAAAGTTTGGTTTCCGGGCACCTGCACAGCAGCTTGCTGGGTCTGCGCCTGCTCAAACTGAAGCTGTTCAGAGTGCAGACGACGCTGCAACTCGTAATCCTGCAACATCGCATTAATGCGACGGCGCTGCTCCTGAACCTGCTGTTGCTGACCGCCGCTGGCGGAAGCATCAGCCGGTACGCCCAGGCTTACCGGGCTGGCTTTGCCCATCATCGGCAGTGTGTTAAACACTGGCGCTTCTGGCTGCTGATTAGTTTCAGACTGAGTATTATAGTGCTGGACGCCAACGATAACTGCAAGCGATACGCATGCAGCCACACCCATTTGGGTAAGCTGGCTGGCCCACGGACGCACCTTTTGCCAGAATGGCATTTTCTGCCACTGGTGAGGTGCGGGTTGAGCTTCAGGAATCAGCGGAGTGGTCTGATGAACAGGCTCATTCTCAATCGCCGCCATGACGCGGGCTGAGATATCGAAATGGAGAACCTCGCCGGTGTCACCGCGAAGGGTGTCACGGATGAGATGGTAACTCTCCCAGGTCTCTTGCATTTCGGGAGAATGAGACAGCTCGTTGAGCAGCTCACTATCCACCGTTTCACCATCCATTAAAGCGGAAAGTTTTTCTTTCTGCATGCCTAATACCTTTTCCAGTATCCCGCTATCGTCAACGCCTGATAAGCGGTTGAACTTTATTATCAATAGCTTCTCGCGCACGGAAAATTCGTGAACGTACCGTGCCGACCGGACAATCCATGATAGCGGCTATCTCTTCATAGCTCAGACCATCCAGCTCCCGTAACGTAATTGCCATGCGTAAATCTTCCGGGAGCGACTCGATCGTGCGAAAAACGATTTGTCTCAGTTCTTCTGACAACATTAAGTTCTCAGGGTTCGAAATTTCTTTCAATGCGCCGCCACTTTCGAAGTTTTCGGCGTCGATTGCGTCCACATCACTAGAAGGCGGACGACGGCCCTGAGCGACCAGATAATTCTTTGCCGTATTGACCGCAATACGGTACAGCCAGGTATAAAAAGCACTATCTCCCCGGAACGAATCCAGCGCGCGATAGGCCTTAATAAAAGACTCTTGCACCACATCAGGCACATCGCCTGACGGTACATAGCGGGAAACCAGGCTCGCCACCTTATGCTGGTAGCGCACCACCAGTAAGTTAAAGGCTTTCTGATCTCCCTTCTGGACCCGTTCAACCAGGACCTGGTCCGTTAACTGCTCGCTCATCCGAGGTAATGTCTCCCCAAACCTAAATTCCACGCGTTATCGAAACGCCACTCTAAAAATACCGCACTTTGAGCAAGCACCGAATTAGAGTGTCTGATCTTCAATAAGTTCCGTAACGCCATTGTTTTTGTTCATCGCGCCGCAGACTGTTCATTTTCTCTCATTATAAGTCTGTTCACGATACGCACCACTTTCTGACAAGAAACATCTTTTTCCCGCCAGAAGAGTAACGCAACCCAGTCTTTATTTCATCACAAAATCTGACGCTAACGATCTGCTTCGCAAAATAATTTCACTCATTTACCCTCCGTTTACCTCCGCTTACGCGTTTAGCCATTGCAACACCCGTTAAAAAAAACGTGCGATAAATCGCATTCAGGTGCTATTCTGAGCCAACACTGTTTAGTAAATTAAACAACAATCATGAACACAACACCTGAACTCCATTGTGATGTACTGATCATCGGCAGCGGCGCTGCCGGTCTCTCTCTGGCGCTACGCCTGGCCGAGCATCAAAACGTTATCGTTCTGAGTAAAGGGCCGATAAGCGAGGGTTCCACGTTTTATGCCCAGGGCGGGATTGCCGCCGTGTTTGATGAGACAGACAGCATTGCCTCCCACGTCGACGATACGCTGATTGCCGGGGCCGGGATCGTGGATGCGCACGCCGCAGAGTTTGTCGCCAGCAATGCCCGCCATTGCGTGCAGTGGCTCATCGACCAGGGCGTCTTATTCGATACGCAGGTTCAACCCAACGGTGAAGAGAGCTATCACCTGACGCGCGAAGGCGGCCATAGCCACCGCCGCATCCTGCACGCAGCGGATGCCACCGGAAAAGAAGTGGAGACCACGCTGGTCGGCAAGGCGCTGAGCCATCCTAATATTCGGGTGCTTGAACGAAGCAATGCCGTTGATCTGATTATCTCCGACAAGATTGGCCTGCCGGGCACGCGTCGTGTGGTGGGCGCCTGGGTGTGGAACCGCAAAAAAGAGAAGGTGGAAACCTGCCAGGCGAAGGCTGTGGTGCTCGCCACGGGCGGCGCCTCTAAAGTGTATCAGTACACCACGAACCCGGACATTGCCTCCGGAGACGGTATCGCGATGGCCTGGCGCGCCGGCTGCCGGGTGGCGAATCTTGAGTTCAATCAGTTTCACCCAACCGCCCTGTTCCATCCTCAGGCGCGCAACTTCCTGCTGACGGAAGCCCTGCGCGGCGAAGGCGCCTATCTGAAACGCCCTGACGGCACCCGCTTTATGCCGGACTTTGACGCCCGTGGAGAACTGGCCCCGCGCGATATCGTTGCCCGCGCCATCGACCATGAAATGAAGCGTCTTGGCGTGGACTGCATGTATCTTGATATCAGCCACAAGCCAGCAGAGTTTATTCGTCAGCACTTCCCGATGATTTACGAAAAACTGCTCAACCTTGGCATCGATTTAACCCGCGATCCGGTACCCATTGTGCCAGCCGCCCACTACACCTGCGGTGGGGTGATGGTTGACGATCATGGGCGTACCGATGTGGATGGTCTTTATGCTATTGGTGAGGTCAGCTATACCGGACTTCACGGCGCGAACCGTATGGCCTCTAACTCGCTGCTGGAGTGCCTGGTCTACGGCTGGTCTGCCGCAGAAGACATCACGAAACGCATGCCCTACGCCCGCGAAACAGAGCGCCTGCCTGCCTGGGATGAAAGCCGCGTGGATAACCCGGACGAGCTGGTCGTGATCCAGCACAACTGGCATGAGCTACGGCTGTTTATGTGGGATTACGTGGGGATTGTGCGCACCACGAAACGTCTTGAACGCGCGTTGCG
Organism: Enterobacter cloacae complex sp. IR5422; assembly: GCF_049238165.1. Taxonomy (NCBI): domain Bacteria; kingdom Pseudomonadati; phylum Pseudomonadota; class Gammaproteobacteria; order Enterobacterales; family Enterobacteriaceae; genus Enterobacter; species Enterobacter cloacae complex sp. IR5422. The sequence continues at coordinate 82,275 of NZ_JBMKHT010000015.1, forward strand.
CCGCATCACTATGCTGCAGCAGGAAATTGATGAGTATTATGCCAATTTTCGCGTATCGAATAATCTGCTGGAGCTGCGCAACCTGGTGCAAGTTGCCGAGCTAATCGTTCGCTGCGCGATGATGCGTAAAGAGAGCCGGGGGTTGCACTATACCCTGGACTACCCGGATCAGCTTGCTGAATCCGGCCCGTCGATCCTCGCCCCGCAGGTTTACATAAACAGATAAAACGCCTGGGTCAGGGCAGTGTAATCTTCGGAATAACGCTGGTCTGGCCCACGGATCACCATTCGATCGTTAAAGCATTCCCCCTCTTTCGGCGAGAGCGCCAGCAGCACGCGGTGCGGCAGTCGGCCTTCGGTATCCGAAATATCGGTACGCAGACGCAACGTCCAGCCGATCTCCTGCGCGATACCGATGAACGTGTTGCCCGTACTCTCAGGCAGGACCACGCAGAAAAAACCCTCTTCGGAGATAAGCTCGGCCGCGCTGGTGAGCAGCGCTTTATGATCGAGGGAACGGGTATAACGCGCCTGTTCGCGCTCGGGTGTCCCGCACTCAACGCCGGGCTCGTAGTAGGGAGGGTTGCTGACGATCAAATCGTAACGCGCGGTTTGTTCAGGCGCCCAGGCGAGCACATCCGCACATTCCACTTTCATGCGGGCTGCCCAGGGCGATTCGGCCATATTGTCACTCGCCTGCTCTGCCGCCTGCGCGTCCAGTTCGACGGCATCAATGGTGACATGCTCTTCCGTGCGCTGCGCCAGCATCAATGCCACCAGCCCGCTGCCAGTACCGATATCAAGAATACGCTTAACCCCTGCGACAGGCGCCCACGCTCCCAGTAAAATACCGTCTGTACCGACCTTCATGGCACAGCGATCGTGAGCGACAAAAAATTGTTTAAACGTAAAACCATCGCGGCGCAGTTGCGCTTTGAGTTGAGACATGTCGGGGCAACCTTCTAAGTGAAACTGGAGTAGCATAGGGGAAAGCGAAGTGGCCGAAAAGCGATATCCATACAAACAGATGAAGATTACAGCCGTAACGTCTATAATCAGCGCCCCACACAGAGGTAGAACATGACTGTAACGACTTTTTCCGAACTTGAACTCGATGAAAGCCTGCTCAATGCACTTGAGAGCAAAGGCTTCACACGCCCGACCGCCATTCAGGCAGCGGCCATTCCGCCTGCGCTTGAGGGCCGCGATGTGCTCGGTTCTGCGCCAACCGGTACGGGGAAGACTGCAGCCTATTTGTTGCCTGTGTTGCAGCATCTGCTCGACTTCCCACGCAAAAAATCTGGCCCGCCGCGTATTTTAATCCTGACGCCGACGCGCGAACTGGCCATGCAGGTGGCCGATCACGCGCGTGAACTCGCGGCAAATACCCATCTGGATATCGCTACCATCACCGGCGGCGTTGCGTATATGAACCACGCCGAAGTGTTCAGCGAAAACCAGGACATCGTCGTTGCGACGACAGGCCGCCTGCTGCAGTACATTAAAGAAGAGAACTTCGACTGCCGCGCGGTTGAAACGCTGATCCTCGACGAAGCCGACCGTATGCTGGACATGGGTTTCGCACAGGATATCGAGCATATTGCGGGTGAAACGCGCTGGCGTAACCAGACCATGCTGTTCTCTGCCACCCTTGAAGGAGAAGCGATTAAAGACTTCGCAGAGCGTCTGCTGGAAGATCCGGTAGAAGTGTCGGCGACGCCGTCCACCCGTGAGCGTAAGAAGATCCACCAGTGGTACTACCGCGCGGACAACCTTGAGCACAAGGTCGAATTGCTCAAACACCTGCTGAAGCAGGAAGATGCGCTGCGCACAATCGTGTTTGTGCGTAAGCGCGAGCGCGTGCACGAGCTGGCAGAAATGCTGCGTAATGCCGGGATCAACAACTGCTATCTCGAAGGCGAGATGGCGCAGATCAAGCGTACCGAAGGCATTAAGCGCCTGACCGACGGTCGCGTTAACGTGCTGGTTGCCACAGACGTGGCCGCTCGCGGGATCGACATTCCGGACGTCAGCCACGTCATTAACTTCGATATGCCGCGCAGCGGCGATACCTATCTGCACCGTATTGGCCGTACCGGCCGCGCGGGCCGCAAAGGTATTGCGATTTCACTGGTCGAAGCGCATGACTACCTGCTGCTGCAGAAAATTGGCCGCTATATTGATGAGCCGCTGAAAGCGCGGGTTATTGATGGCTTGCGCCCAACCACACGTGCGCCGAGTGAAAAAATGACGGGTAAACCGTCCAAGAAAGCGCTCGCGAAACGTGCTGAGAGAAAAGAGAAAGAAAAAGAGAAACCGCGCGTGAAGCAGCGTCACCGCGACACCAAAAATATTGGTAAGCGCCGTAAGCCAAGCTCTGCCGCATCAGAGACAAAAACGGAAGAGTAAAAAAAGCCGGGGAAATCCCCGGCTTTTTTATTCCCCCCGTAGCTGAAGCCTTACAGGCTTTCAGTAAAGGTACGCGCGATAACGTCGCGCTGCTGTTCTGGGGTCAGAGAGTTGAAGCGTACCGCATAACCAGACACGCGAATGGTCAGCTGCGGGTATTTTTCTGGATGCTCAACCGCGTCCATCAGCGTTTCGCGGCGCAGTACGTTTACGTTCAGGTGCTGACCACCTTCCACGCGCACTTCTGGCTTCACTTCCATTGGAATTTCACGGTACTCGATTTCGCCCAGTTTGCTCACCGGCACGATTTCATCTTCAGCAAAACCCGCTTTCGCGACGACACAGCGCGCTTCGTTTTTCTCGCTGTCCAGCAGCCAGAAAGAGTTGAGCAGATCGTCATTTGCAGCTTTAGTAATCTGGATACCTGTAATCATGTGTTGCCTCCCTAGGCTACATTAACTGATGTCGGCCTCTCGCGGCCAATTGGTAAAACCATTGTTTCTTGTGTGTATATATATCATTCACACCTCGGTGATTTATTGATTTAAATCAACAAAAACACCAACCACATAAAGAGTGTGGTTTGAGTTTATTGCTTTAGATCAATTTTACGACCTTACCAATTCAATTTATCCTGCACATTTTCAACATAAATTTAGCTACTTAGCGCACATTTCGGCGTGGAATTTTGCTCACCGGGCTTTAGCAGGTAAGCTAGTCAGAGATTGAGATTCGCAGGAGAGCGAGATGACGACACCTTTAACCTGGCATGACGTGCTGGCAGAAGAAAAGCAGCAGCCCTATTTTATCAATACGCTCAACACCGTTGCGGCTGAGCGTCAGTCCGGACAGACGATTTACCCACCGCAGAAAGATGTGTTCAACGCCTTTCGCTACACCGAACTGAGCGATGTGAAAGTGGTCATTCTGGGCCAGGATCCCTATCACGGTCCGGGCCAGGCGCATGGGCTGGCATTTTCCGTACGTCCGGGCGTGGCGATCCCCCCTTCTCTGCTCAATATGTATAAAGAGCTTGAAGGAACCGTGCCCGGGTTTACCCGACCAAACCACGGCTACCTGGAAAGCTGGGCGCGCCAGGGCGTGTTGTTATTGAACACGGTACTCACCGTACGGGCCGGCCAGGCGCACTCGCATGCCAGTCTGGGCTGGGAGACGTTCACCGATAAAGTCATCAGCCTGATCAACGAACACCGTGAAGGGGTCGTGTTTTTACTCTGGGGATCGCATGCGCAGAAGAAAGGGGCGATTATTGACCGCCAGCGTCATCACGTGTTGAAAGCGCCGCACCCGTCACCGCTGTCTGCACATCGCGGTTTCTTTGGCAGTAATCATTTTGTTCTGGCGAACGAATGGCTGGAAAAACATGGCGAAACGCCAATTGACTGGATGCCTGTGTTACCGGCAGAGAGCGAGTAGTATTTGAATGTGCCGGGTCAGGCCCGGCACATGAAGAGGCTTATGCCTTATTCTGACGCCACCATTCGGCCAGCAGTACGCCGGTTGCAACGGATACGTTCAGACTTTCCACATTGCCTGTCCCATCGATTGAGACGCTCAGATCCGCACTGGAGAGCGCCGCATCAGACAGACCATCGCGTTCCTGACCCAGCACCAGCACCATCTTGCGTGGCAGCGTCGCTTTAAACAGCGGCGTACCGGCATGGCTCGAGGTAGTCACGATGGAATAACCCGCTTTACGGAACTGCTCAAGGGCATCCAGCACGCTATCGTCGGTGATCGGCTGTACGTGCTCGGCTCCGCCTTCCGCAGTACGGATCGCAGCGCCGGATTCCAGCAGCGCGGCATCCTGCAGCAGTACGCCTTTCACGCCAAAGTGCGCGCAGCTACGCATCATTGCGCCCAGGTTATGCGGGTTGCCCACATCTTCCAGCGCCAGCACGCAGTCATCGGCATCCGCCTGACTGACCCACTGCTGAACGGTGGTGCCGTTACGTTTTTTGATCAGGAAGCAGACGCCGCCGTGGTGTTCGGTACCGGATGCTTTGGTCAGCTCGGCATCATCAACCACGTGGTAGGCTTTGCGGTTTGCCGCCATCCAGCGCAGCGCTTCTTTAAAGCGCGGGGTTACGCTCTGAATAAACCAGGCGCGGACGATACATTCAGGACGGCTCTGGAACAGCGCCTGGCAGGCGTTCTCGCCATACACGCGGGTCTCTTCCGCACGCTGACGGCGCAGCACTTCCGGGTCGATAAAGCTTTTACCGCTGATACCGCCGTGATCGGCCTTTTCTGGCGTTTCATCGCCAGGGGCACGAGAAACGGTGCGCCACGGGGAGGCGTTATCACGTGAGAAGTCATCCCGCGGACGGTCATCGCGTTTGCGATCGTCACGCTTGCGGTCATCACGTTTGCGGTCATCACCGCGGTTGTTTCTGTCATCGCGGGCGGGGCGACGGCCACCGTCTGCACGAGAAGATGCCGGACGCCCGCCACCTTTTCCGGTACGCGGATTTTGGGTGCGTTTATCAGAGTCATCATCACTGCGGACATACATCACTTTGACCTTGCCGCTTTTGTTTTTCATTTCGTCGTTCATGCTTTTCTCCACCAGCGCTGCGCGAAGCGCGCAGATTACCCGATGTGCCAGCGCATAGCCATAATTTCGTACAAAAGCCTGTGACTATTGTTCTCATTGAATAAAACGCATTGTTGTTTCAAACAGGCTCATTGATAATATGTAACATATTAGAAACATTATCGGCGTCTTGCCGCTGTCCCACGGCTCTATCAGAGGTTAGTTATGAATACCGTATGTGCCAACTGTCAGGCTCTTAACCGCATTCCGGACGATCGGATTGAAGATGGTGCGAAATGCGGACGTTGTGGCCATGAATTGTTTGATGGCGATGTCATTAACGCGACGGGTGCTACGCTGGACAAACTCCTCAAGGACGATCTGCCTGTCGTAGTGGATTTCTGGGCGCCCTGGTGTGGCCCATGCCGAAGCTTCGCGCCGATCTTCGAAGACGTGGCCGAAGAACGCAGCGGGAAAATACGTTTCGTTAAGGTCAATACTGAAGCTGAACCTGAACTGAGCGCCCGTTTTCGCATTCGCAGCATCCCGACGATTATGATTTTCAAAAAGGGTGAAGTGGTCGACATGCTCAACGGTGCGGTGCCTAAAGCCCCGTTTGATAGCTGGCTTAACGAATCACTGTAACATTCACGGGGCACATCTTGTGCCCCGTTCCCGCCTCTGCGAAAATAGGGTTTTTCCTGCATTTCGCCCATGACTGATAACGCTGTTCTTCAATTACGCGCCGAACGCCTTGCGCGCGCCACCCGTCCGTTCCTCGCGCGCGGAAACCGTATTCGCCGCTGTCAGCGTTGCCTGCTGCCGCTGAAGGTTTGCCTGTGCGAGACGCTGACCCCAAGTTCGGCACAGAGCCGTTTTTGTCTGGTCATGTTTGATACCGAGCCGATGAAGCCCAGCAATACTGGTCGCCTGATTGCCGATATTCTGCCGGATACCGCGGCGTTTCAGTGGTCCCGCACGGAGCCCCCTCAGGCCCTGCTCGACTTAGTGGCAAGCCCGGACTATCAGCCGATGGTCGTTTTCCCCGCGTCATATGCAGGTGTCGATCGTCAGGTGCTTTCGACGCCGCCATCCGGTAAACCGCCGTTGTTTATTATGCTGGACGGCACCTGGACCGAAGCGCGAAAAATGTTTCGCAAAAGCCCTTATCTCGACGCACTGCCGGTGATTTCTGTCGATCTTTCCCGCGTCTCCGCCTACCGCCTGCGTGAAGCGCATGCTGACGGGCAATACTGCACCGCCGAAGTGGCCATTGCGCTTCTGGATCTGGCGGGTGATACCGCTGCGGCTGGCGCCCTGGGCAACCATTTCTCCTGTTTCCGGGAACGCTATCTGGCGGGAAAAACCGTTCATAAGGGCAGCGTCACAGCAGCCGAGACGGAAAGCGTTTAAAATCATCAGGTCGCTTGCATTCACAGGAGGCCTGCATGAGCCAGCGAGGGTTAGAAGCGCTACTTCGTCCTAAATCCATTGCCGTCATCGGCGCATCAATGAAACCGGATCGTGCTGGCTATCTGATGATGCGCAACCTGCTGGCCGGAGGATTTAATGGGCCCGTCATGCCCGTCACGCCGGCGTATAAGGCGGTTCAGGGAGTGCTTGCATGGCCTGATGTACAGAGCCTGCCTTTCGTACCGGATCTGGCCGTACTGTGTACAAACGCGAAACGGAATCCGGAGCTGCTGGAATCGCTAGGCAAGAAAGGCTGTAAAACCTGCATTATTCTCTCGTCTCCGCCTGAACAGAAAGCCGAGCTTCTGGCCTGCGCCAGCCGCTATCAAATGCGCATTCTTGGACCAAACAGTCTCGGCCTGCTCGCCCCCTGGCAGGGCTTAAATGCCAGCTTCTCTCCGGTTCCGATCCGCAAAGGCAAGCTCGCGTTTATCTCGCAGTCGGCTGCGGTATCGAACACCATCCTCGACTGGGCGCAGCAGCGTGAAATGGGATTCTCCTACTTCATTGCTCTCGGCGACAGTCTGGATATCGACGTTGATGAGCTGCTGGATTTTCTGGCGCGCGACGGTAAAACCAGTGCGATTCTGCTTTATCTTGAGCACCTCAGCGACGCGCGTCGTTTTGTCTCGGCTTCGCGAAGCGCGTCGCGCAATAAGCCGATCCTGGTAATCAAAAGCGGGCGCAGCCCTGCGGCTCAGCGTCTGCTGCAGTCGCATTCCGGCATGGATCCCGCCTGGGACGCCGCTATTCAGCGCGCGGGTTTGCTGCGGGTGCAGGATACGCACGAGCTTTTTTCCGCCGTTGAGACGTTAAGCCATATGCGCCCGTTGCGCGGCGAGAAGTTAATGATTGTCAGTAACGGCGCCGCCCCTGCCGCACTCGCGCTGGATGAGCTGTGGCGGCGCTTCGGCAAGCTGGCCACGCTGAGTGAAGAGACGCTGCAGCGCCTGAAAGATGCGCTTCCGACCAGCGTGACGCCCGGCAATCCGCTTGATTTACGCGATGACGCCAGTAGCGACCGCTATATCAGGGCCATTTCCATTTTGCTGGATAGCCAGGATTTCGACGCGCTGATGATTATTCACTCCCCCAGCGCGGTCGCGCCGGGCAGCGAAAGCGCGCGCGCGCTCATTGAGGCCGTGCGCAATCATCCGCGAGGCAAATATGTCACCCTGCTCACCAACTGGTGCGGTGAGTTTTCTTCGCAGGAGGCGCGACGCCTGTTCAGCGAAGCCGGACTGCCAACCTACCGCACGCCGGAAGGCACCATAACCGCGTTTATGCATATGGTGGAATATCGCCGCAACCAGAAACAGCTCCGCGAGACGCCGGCGTTGCCCGGCAATCTGACGGCCAACACCGTCGACGTTCACCGGCTGTTGCAGCAGGCGATTGAAGAGGGCGCGACGTCGCTGGATACGCATGAGGTCCAGCCCATTCTGGGCAGCTACGGGATGCAGACCCTGCCGACCTGGATCGCCAGCGACAGCGCTGAGGCCGTGCATATTGCCGAGCAGATTGGCTATCCGGTTGCCCTGAAGCTGCGTTCGCCGGATATTCCGCATAAGTCTGACGTTCAGGGGGTGATGCTCTACCTGCGGACGGCGGCAGAGGTGCAGCAGGCAGCCGATGCCATCTTCGATCGGGTCAAAATGGCCTGGCCGCAGGCAAGGATCCACGGCTTGCTGGTGCAAAGCATGGCTAACCGCGCAGGCGCTCAGGAGTTACGCGTGGTGGTCGAACACGATCCCGTTTTCGGCCCGCTCATCATGCTGGGTGAAGGCGGCGTGGAGTGGCGCCCGGAGGAGCAGGCCGTGGTGGCGTTACCGCCGCTGAACATGAACCTGGCGCGTTATCTCATCATCCAGGCGATTAAAAGCAAAAAGATCCGCGGCCGGAGCGCGCTACGTCCGCTTGATATTGCCGGGCTAAGTCAGTTCCTGGTACAGGTCTCTAACCTGATTGTGGATTGTGCCGAGATCCAGCGGCTGGACATTCATCCGCTGCTCGCCTCCGGCAATGAGTTTACGGCGCTGGACGTGACCCTGGATATCGCGCCATTCGAAGGAGACAGCGAGAGCCGTCTGGCGATCCGCCCGTACCCTCTGCAGCTAGAGGAGTGGGTTGAGATGAAAAATGGGGAACGCGCCCTGTTCCGCCCTATTCTGCCGGAAGATGAGCCCCAGCTGCGGGCCTTTATCTCTCAGGTCACGAAAGAGGATCTTTATTATCGCTATTTTAGCGAAATCAACGAATTTACCCACGATGATTTAGCCAATATGACCCAGATCGACTACGATCGAGAAATGGCGTTTGTTGCCGTTCGTCGCGCCGATAAAGGTGATGAGATCCTCGGCGTCACGCGTGCCATTTCTGACCCGGATAACGTCGATGCGGAGTTTGCCGTGCTGGTGCGCTCCGATCTTAAAGGTCTGGGCCTGGGAAGACGACTGCTGGAAAAACTCATCAGTTATACGCGAGATCACGGATTGTTACGCCTTAATGGCATTACTATGCCTAACAATCGCGGTATGGTGACCCTGGCGCGAAAACTTGGGTTTGACGTTGATATTCAGCTGGACGAAGGTATTGTTGCCTTATCCCTCAGTCTGACATCAGCAGACAAACGCGAGTAAGCTACTGGAAATGTTACCCACTTTGGACGGGACTGGTGGTATCATTGTCCGCTTATGTTGTTTGCATAGTACAGACAACCCTTCAATGAACAGAGAAGAAACGCACTGTGATGTTGTCAAAATTTAAGCGTAATAAACATCAACAACACCTTGCTCAACTACCGAAGATTTCTCAGTCAGTTGATGATGTAGAGTTCTTTTACGCTCCCGCTCATTTTCGGGAGACGCTTCTGGAAAAGATAGCCAGCGCCACGCGACGCATTTGCATTGTGGCACTGTATCTTGAACAGGATGAAGGCGGGCGCGCGATCCTGAACGCGCTCTATGAAGCCAAACGTCAGCGTCCGGAACTGGATGTTCGCGTGCTGGTAGACTGGCATCGCGCCCAGCGTGGCCGTATTGGCGCTGCCGCATCAAACACCAATGCTGACTGGTATTGCCGCACGGCGCAGGAAAATCCTGGCGTTGACGTGCCTGTTTATGGCGTCCCGGTGAATACCCGTGAAGCGCTCGGCGTTCTTCATTTCAAGGGGTTCATCATTGATGACAGCGTGCTATACAGCGGCGCCAGCCTCAATGATGTCTACCTTCATCAGCTCGATAAATATCGCTACGACCGCTACCATCTGATCCGTAATCCGCAGATGGCCGATATCATGTTCAACTGGGTTGATAAGAATCTGGTTCATGGCCGTGGCGTTAATCGTCTTGACGATCCCGAGCGCCCGAAAAGCCCGGAGATCAAAAACGATGTTCGCGCCTTCCGCCAGGAGCTGCGCGATGCGGTCTATCATTTCCAGGGCGATGCGAACAACGAAGAGTTATCCGTTACCCCGCTGGTAGGGCTCGGCAAATCAAGCCTGCTGAACAAAACGATTTTCCATCTGATGCCGTGCGCGGAGCAGAAACTGACTATCTGCACGCCGTATTTCAACCTTCCTGCCGTGCTGGTGCGTAATATCATTCAGCTGCTGCGCGAGGGTAAAAAAGTGGAAATCATCGTGGGTGATAAAACGGCAAATGACTTCTTCATTCCCGAAGATCAGCCGTTCAAAATCATTGGTGCGCTGCCTTATCTCTATGAGATTAACCTGCGTCGTTTCCTGAGCCGCTTACAGTATTACGTCAACACTGACCAGCTGGTTGTGCGTCTCTGGAAAGATGAAGACAATAGTTACCATCTCAAAGGCATGTGGGTCGACGATGAGTGGATGCTGCTGACAGGTAACAACCTGAACCCGCGCGCATGGCGACTGGATCTGGAAAACGCTATCCTGATTCATGACCCGCAGCATGAGTTAGCCGCCCAACGTGAACGCGAGCTGGAACTGATTCGCACCCATACGACCGTCGTGAATCACTACCGCGAACTGCAGAGCATTGCCGATTATCCGGTAAAAGTTCGCAAGCTTATTCGCCGCTTACGTCGTATCCGTATCGACCGACTTATCAGCCGTATTCTGTAATATCCAGGCCCTGTCACCCGCAGGGCTTTTTTATGGAGCCCGTTGATGCGTATTCCTCTGGTACTGAGTGTGCTCTTCCTGAGTGGCTGTAGCCATATGGCTAACGATAGCTGGTCCGGACAGGACAAAGCACAGCATTTCCTCGCTTCCGCGATGTTGTCCGCAGCCGGTAATGAATATGCCCAGCACCAGGGATACAGCCGGGATCGTAGCGCGGCGATCGGGTTGATGTTCTCAGTAGGTCTTGGGGCATCAAAAGAACTGTGGGATAGCCGCCCCGCAGGGAGCGGCTGGAGCTGGAAAGATTTCGCCTGGGATGTCGCCGGCGCAACGACCGGCTATGCCGTATGGCAGATGGCGCGCTATTAAAGTCGAATGCCTTTCCCTTTGCGATGCAGCATCAGGGAGACAACAAACGCCAGTGCCCCCATTCCCGTTACGTACCAGAAGAATGTCGTTTCGCTTCCCCATGATTTAAGCGACAGCGCGACGTACTCCGCCGATCCGCCAAACACCGCGTTGGCTACCGCATAAGAGAGCCCTACCCCTAACGCGCGGACCTGCGCCGGGAACATCTCGGCTTTCAGTATCCCACTGATGGAGGTATAGAAACTGACAATCACCATCGCCACCATCACCAGCGCAAAGGCGGCATACGGTGAAGAGACATGCTGAAGCGCTGTCAGAATGGGAACGGTACATAATGCCGATAATCCGCCAAAAATGAGCATTGAGGTACGTCGGCCAATTTTGTCCGAGAGCGCACCGACGATCGGCTGTATGAGCATAAAGACAAACAGCGCCGCGGTCATGACCACACTGGCGACGTTTGCGTGCATGCCGGTGGTATTCACCAGGTACTTTTGCATATAGGTGGTGAAAGTATAAAAACTGAGAGAGCCGCCCGCAGTGAAGCCCAGCACCATCAGGAAAGCTTTGCGGTTACGCCATAACCCTTTGAATGTTCCCGCCTCCTTCAGCATCCGGACCTCTTTCTGAGAGGTTTCATCTAACTGACGGCGTAGCCAAAGTGCGACAATCGCCAGCACTGCCCCCATTGCGAAAGGAATTCGCCATCCCCAGGCATGAAGTTGTTCGTCCGTCAAAATCTGCTGCAGGATCACCACCACAAGAATGGCCAGCAGTTGACCGCCAATCAGCGTGACGTACTGGAATGAGGCGTAAAAACCTTTACGGCCTTCCAGTGCAATTTCGCTCATGTAGGTCGCACTGGTACCGTATTCACCGCCCACCGATAATCCCTGAAATAAGCGGGCCAGCAAAAGTAGCGCCGGTGCCCAGGTGCCAATCGATTCATATCCCGGTAAGCAGGCGATCACCAGCGAGCCAAAGCACATCATACACACCGAGATCAGCATAGAGGCCTTACGCCCGCGACGATCCGCTATACGGCCGAACAGCCAGCCCCCGATGGGTCGCATTAAAAACCCTGCGGCAAAAACCCCAGCTGTTTGTAGCAGCTGTGTAGTGGTGTTGCCGGATGGGAAGAAAATATGTGCGAAGTAGAGTGAACAGAATGAGTAGACGTAAAAGTCGAACCATTCAACCAGATTCCCTGAAGAGGCGCTGATGATTGCCCATACCCTTCTTCGGGTATCACTGTGAGCCAGCGTCCCGTGTGATGTCATGCTTTCTGTCATTGTGATTATGCTCCTGCCATAAACTGCGGCGTATTGAGCCAGAAGGCTCAATAACCTCGTAAATGAAATGTTATAATTTTGTTATAAATAACATTGCGACAGGGATCACACATTCCATTAGCAGGATAAGGGATTAAGAGAAAGGCCAGGGTAGAGATAAAAGCAAAAAACCCCGCACCTTTCGGTACGGGGTTCTTCTAATTGATGCCTGGCAGTTCCCTACTCTCACATGGGGAGACCCCACACTACCATCGGCGCTACGGCGTTTCACTTCTGAGTTCGGCATGGGGTCAGGTGGGACCACCGCGCTAAAGCCGCCAGGCAAATTCTGTTAATCTGTATCAGGCTGAAAATCTGTCTCTTCGCCAAAACATCTTCGGCGTTGTAAGGTTAAGCCTCACGGTTCATTAGTATCGGTTAGCTCAACGCATCGCTGCGCTTACACACCCGACCTATCAACGTCGTCGTCTTCAACGTTCCTTCAGGAGACTTAAAGTCTCAGGGAGAACTCATCTCGGGGCAAGTTTCGTGCTTAGATGCTTTC